>NZ_JACFQM010000038.1:0-299 GCF_016101465.1 Snodgrassella sp. M0110
TAACCTCACCAGCATCACCAATGCCATTGGTAACAGCAGCAAATACCAGTACAACGCAGCCGGCCAGCTCATTGGCGCCACCCTGCCGGACGGACGGCAAGAACACTACAACGTCAATGCCGCCGGCCAGCTACAAAGCTATACCGATCCGGCCGGCCACACCACCCGCTACCGCCGCGACCAGCGCGGACTGGTACATACCCGCATCGACGCTGCCGGCCGTCAGCTCGGCTTCAGCTACGATGCCTACGGACGCCTCACCGCCCTGACCAACGAAAACGGCGAACAGTACCGGTTTC
>NZ_JACFQM010000039.1:0-294 GCF_016101465.1 Snodgrassella sp. M0110
TATGGAAGTAGTAGATGTGTTGTTCCTGATTACCGTTTCTGTCTATCCGTGCCAGCGGTTCATAGCTGCCTTCATCGGTATACAGGTACAGGCTCTGCCGTTTGTCTGCACTGCTTTCCTGAATCATTTGCAGTCCGTCCCACAGGAAGGTGGTGCGATTGCATGGTTTGCCGTCCCGGTCTAGCCGGTGTTTTTCAATCCGCCGGCCAAGGGCATCGTAGACGTAGCCGTAGCGTTCAGTATGGTTTAGCTGTTCGATACGCACTTCGGTCAGGCGGTGTTCGGCATCGTAAT
>NZ_JACFQM010000040.1:0-286 GCF_016101465.1 Snodgrassella sp. M0110
CCCTGCCGGACGGACGCACCATCAACAAACTGTATTATGGTTCCGGCCATCTGCACCAGATTAACCTGGACGGTCAGATTATCAGTGACATCGAGCGCGACCACCTGCACCGGGAAACCCTGCGCAGCCAGGGCAAAATGAATACCAGTTTTCAATATGACCGCACCAGCCGCCTGACCGGCAAACAGACCAAACGTCCGGGAGCAGGCATCCTGCCGGATATCATACTGGACCGCAACTACACCTACGACAATCTGGACCGGCTGGTAAGCAAAAAACACAACCG
>NZ_JACFQM010000041.1:0-276 GCF_016101465.1 Snodgrassella sp. M0110
TCAGGTCGGTATGGAAGTAGTAGATGTGTTGTTCCTGATTACCGTTTCTGTCTATCCGCGCCAGCGGTTCATAGCTGCCTTCATCGGTATACAGATACAGGCTCTGCCGTTTGTCTGCGCCGCTTTCCTGAATCATTTGCAGCCCGTCCCACAGGAAGGTGGTGCGGTTGCATGGTTTGCCGTCACGGTCCAGCCGGTGTTTTTCAATCCGCCGGCCGAGGGCATCGTAGACGTAGCCGTAGCGTTCAGTATGGTTTAGCTGTTCGATACGCACTT
>NZ_JACFQM010000042.1:0-276 GCF_016101465.1 Snodgrassella sp. M0110
ATCTGACCAATATCAATGGTAATATCAGTACAGCAAACAGCAATATCGCTGCTTTACAGTCTGATGCGCTGCAATGGAAAAAGAATGTCAATGGTAACGGCGGCTTTTACGATGCCAGCCATGGCACCAGTCAGGCGCAGAAGATTACCAATGTGGCTGCAGGTCAGCTGGAAAACGGTTCTACTGATGCGGTTAATGCCGGTCAGCTCTATCAGTTATCCACCTCTTCTGCTACCAGCTTCAGCTCACTGTCTACTGTTGTAAGCCGTGCCGGTG
>NZ_JACFQM010000043.1:0-271 GCF_016101465.1 Snodgrassella sp. M0110
TATTTCAGTCCGCGGAAGCTGAGCAGCTGATTAAAGCGGATCAGGTTCTGATTGCTTTCTTCTTCACCGCGTCTTCTGTCCAGCAAGTTGGCCGCAGCATCGTATTGCAGGGTTTCCCAGTAGGCTTCGTTGCGGCAGCTTTCGATGCGTCCGGTTACGTCGTAGCGGTAATCACTCTGCCCCTGTCGGTTGTGTTTTTTGCTTACCAGCCGGTCCAGATTGTCGTAGGTGTAGTTGCGGTCCAGTATGATATCCGGCAGGATGCCTGCTC
>NZ_JACFQM010000044.1:0-267 GCF_016101465.1 Snodgrassella sp. M0110
CGGCAGCATCAATGCGAGTATGCACCAGTCCGCGCTGGTCGCGGCGGTAGCGGGTAGTATGGCCGGCCGGATCGGTATAGCTTTGCAGCTGGCCGGCGGCATTGACGCTGTAGTGTTCCTACCGTCCGTCCGGCAGGGTGGCACCAGTGAGCTGACCGGCGGCGTTGTACTGGTATTTGCTACTGTTACCGATGGCATTGGTGATGCTGGTGAGGTTACCAGCGGTATTGTAATAGAAATGGGTGATGGAGCCGGAACAGTCTACAT
>NZ_JACFQM010000045.1:0-264 GCF_016101465.1 Snodgrassella sp. M0110
GTAACCTCACCAGCATCACCAATGCCATTGGTAACAGCAGCAAATACCAGTACAACGCAGCCGGCCAGCTCATTGGCGCCACCCTACCGGACGGACGGCAAGAATACTACAACGTCAATGCCGCCGGCCAGCTACAAAGCTATACCGATCCGGCCGGCCATACTACCCGCTACCGCCGCGACCAGCGCGGACTGGTGCATACTCGCATTGATGCTGCCGGCCGTCAGCTCGGCTTCAGCTACGATGCTTACGGACGCCTTACCG
>NZ_JACFQM010000005.1:0-169948 GCF_016101465.1 Snodgrassella sp. M0110
CCTAGATAACTATTGAATGCTTACTTTCTCAAACCAGAGATAGCCAAATGCAAAAAATCTTTATAGCTACTATTTTCATTATCTGTCAGCTAATCTCTTACTCAGCATTAGCACTATCTATGTACTACCCACCCATCTATAAAATTAAAGCATCTGACTTTATAGAAAAATTCAATACTTTAAATAAACAATATCGATATAATCTGAAACCTATAAAAAAAACGAGGAGTCTCTATTCTCTATCTGAATATGACCTTGCACCTAATATCAACCTCAAAATGGGTAGAGGCGGGAGTGATGAGTTGGTAGAAAAACTTGAACTTACCTGTGAGCAATCCTCGAATAAAAAATCAGCCGATATGAATAAATGCCAGCAATCTATTCAACTTATGAGTAAAGCATTTGATCCTGATTTTGAGCTTAGTGACTTCAAGCGGAATAAAGTATGTGAATCCAAACGAAAAACATCATGGCCAGCTGGATCCATTGGCATGATAAGATCATGTTCATATGAGTTCAATAAAGTTCGTTATACACAGGAGCATGATCTGGACGACCAATCTTTACGCTTTATCATTTCTCCGCGTCGTGGAGGTGTGTCTTAGCACTGATTATTAAATAATTTAAATATGAATAACCATAATGAATAAGATCGGATAACTGGTCTTTTAGGATTAATGCTAGTTACTATCACGTTTAATAATTAATTCCAAAGGGAATGATGGGATAAACAATACCAGATGGGGCAGATTGAATATTCTCAATCCTAAGCCTGATAAATAATCAGTTTTAATCAGTTTCAATGCCCTCATTCCAGCTTGAATTATGGCTATATTTTTGATTTATTCTCATTCATAAACCCATCCTTTTCAATTTTATTTGCACATTTGGCATTACATTTCTAACTTAAAACTTAATTTGGAAAATGGAATATGGTTTTTATCCGTATACAGTATATTTTTAAACTGAATCTGACTTTATTAACAGATTTAAAATATACAGACAGTTTTATACCTGCAATTTGTACTGCTAATTGTGTTTAATCTCTTTATCCAAATAAAATTTATTCAGATGAAGTGAAAATTTTGGTTGTTTATTTTACATCGCCAGAGAAAATTTCATGCCGGATAATCACTACTAAATACTGTTAAATCTCAGGCTGCATCAACTCAGAAGGAGTACTTTGCAAAACCTGAATAATCAATGTAGATATAATTTAATTATTTGTCCGCTCAGTAACAGACTTTACATTAACAGTAGTTTTATGTCAGGCTTGGCTATTGTTTAATTATCGGTATCAGCATGCACACGCGCCAGTTTTTGTCTTTATATGGTTCTATTTTTTTTCTGTTTTCCGGTTACGGGCTTTTTCTGAATTCTGCCGGGGTAAAGCTGACCCAAATGGGAGTCAGCAATATTACCATCGGTGTGCTGAATGCTGCCTTTTTTATTGGTGGTACGATTTCTGCTATTGTATCTCACCGGATTATTTCACGCGTAGGACATATCCGCAGCTTCAGCGTATTTGGTGCATTGTTTGCTATTGCCGCTCTCGCCCATCTGATGGTAGAACAGTTGTGGATGTGGGGGATTTTGCGTGCAGTACTGGGTTTTTGTCACTACAGCTTATTAATGGTGGTGGAAAGCTGGTTTACAGCACGCAGCGTTCCTCAGAACCGTGCCAAGATTCTGGCTCTGTACGAAGTAGTATATTATATGTCGTCAGCAACCAGCGTTCTGCTGCTAAGCCTGAATATGACCAGTAATAACATTTTTACACTGGCTGCTATTCTGGTGATTGCGGCCACATTACCGGTAGGGCTGACCCGTATGCAGCAACCGGAAATTCCTAAACGTGAACGTATCAGTCTGCCGCACGTCTTTTCCATTGTACCACTGGCATGGATTGCCTGTTTTATGGCAGGGATTTTTATTAATGGCTTTTTCACCATGGGCTCGGTATTTATACTGAAACTGGGCTACAGTCTGCCTGAAGTATCTCTGTTTCTGGGTTCTGCAATGATTGGAGGGTTTACCATCCAATTATTTATTGCCTGGCTGTCAAATAAATTCGGGCGCCCGCGTACTATTTTCGGCTGTGCCTGTGTAGCTGCGGTAGCAGCAATCAGTGGCATGCTGTTGTTAGTGGGGTTGCCGGGTAATATCTGGACTCAGTGCGTGATTGCACTGGCTATCGGTTGTAGCGGCTTTCCGATGTATGCACTGGGGCTGGCACGCGCCAATGATGTTTTACCTGCCAATATGAATACAGTGGAAGTAAATCGCTGTCTGCTGTTTGTTTATGGTTTGGGCTCACTGGTGGCACCACTGATTCTGGGTTCAGTTATGCAGCTGTTCAATCATTTCGGCTTCTATAGTGTATATGCGATTATTGCAACCATTCTGGCGGTATATGCGTATATGCAGCCGGCTGTACCGGTTTCAGAACGCAGTGTTTATGTACCGGTATCCGGCAATGTTGGGCCGATGACCGCCGAGCTTGACCCGCGCAACAATAATGCTACTGACACTCCGTATGATGCCCAAAGTGCAGAACAGCATATTCATGAAACTTTGCAGAATACTGATAATCAGGATCAGCCGGATAAATAACTATTTGCAAATCAAGCAATGTATCGCATAAACCATATTGCCCGGATCAATGAATTGTTTCGGACAGAAATTATTGTTGTATTTAAATCCTGAATTATCTGTATCTGAAAGTGATACAACCAGTTGTCGCACCCTAGAAAAATTTGTTCGAACGTTTATTCTTTCAGCCACGAAAATTTACGCCGGCCTAAAGCAATAAATGGTTTTTCAATATACTGAAATCTCAGGGTACAGATAGTCAGTAAAATCAACAATACTGCTGTAGAGACTAATGCGTATTGTGTGCGGTTTAAAACAAGATTTTGTACGGCAATATATTTATTCATACCATACCAGCCCAAACCATGAAGTAGATAAATACTATAACTGGCATCTCCCAGACGTACGAATCCTCTCAGTTTTAATAAGCCAAAAATATCACCACCCATAGTGATGAAGATAAATAGCAAAGCCATAACCGGCAAATAAACAATATTGTAAATTCTATCTGCAACTGCAAGCATAAATACGACTGTTAATATTATTCCAATATCACAAATGTATTTGGGTATTTGAATTTTTTCAGGTAGTTTTCTTGCTAAAGCTCCAATAGCAAAATATGCAATATATACTGCATAATTTTGATTATATCGAGAAATAAAATATGTACAGATAATTAATATTGTTAAGCTTAATGTTAATAAACCTATTTTATTGCGTAATATACAAATAACGGGTAACGAAAAATAAAATCCCCACTCCCAGAACAATGTCCATGTGACCCCAGCATTGATCAAATTAGAATTTTTCAAACCAAATAAAGGTGGTTTATTACCGGTGATACCTGCATCAAACCAATAATAAAAAGTGTTGAACAACTGATCAGTATTAATATTATCTTTCTGAATAAAGAAAGCAAAAATAATGCAGCATATAGATGAAAGATAAAAAACAGGTGCAATACGAAAAAAACGCTTCTGATAAAACATTATCCATGAAGAAGGCTGTGTACAGGCAAACAAATAACCGGAAATCATAAAAAATATGGCTACCCCAAGACCACCCATATTTACAACAATTGGATAGTTAGGTCGATTTATATAACCTGACCACACCTGTCCATGAAAATAGAAATAACAAAGAAGATAGTGAAATAGTGCAACTATAAATGCTAGGAAGAATCTCAATCCGTCTAAATGCTTTACTCTGTTAACTTGACTGTTCTCATCCATAAAGCTAAAAAGTCTTGAACCAAATAATAGCCCTATAAGCAATATCAGCCCAAGCATCCATAAAATGAATTTATATTGAATTAGCATTTATGATTCTTCAATTTAAAAATTAATTTTTTCAGAAGTTTTTATAATAAACTTATTTTAACATCCAAAGTTTGTTTAAAATTAAATTTTTTCTTTTTAATATTATTTACATTTATGAAAAATAAATGTTTTTTGACCAAATAAAATCAAAATAAAATATTATCTCATATTAAATATGCCGCTTACGCCGACCCAATTGCATAAAGGATTGTTCAATAAAACGTTAGCTTAAGGTGCATATCAGCATTAAGGTAATACATACCACGGTAACAAACAAGGTATAGCCTGTTTTCTCCAGATAAATTTCATTTATTTGAATAATTTTATTCAAACAGAACCAGCCAATATCCCAATATCATGTAATAAATAAATACTGTAACTGGCATCACCGATGCCGTATAAAAGCTTTTAGCCGTAACAGTACTACAGAGCGCAATCAGGCCAAACAGCATTGCAAACAGTGGTAAGAAATTAATCTCATAGTGACCATTAGTAATACAAAAAATCAGCACCAGTAACAGCACGATACCGATATCACAGAATTTTTTAGATATCTGTACAGATTCAGACAATATTCTGGCCAGTACGTCTATGGCAAAACAGGCAATAAAGTAAGCTTTTTGCTGATTAAATGGGTCAATCAGATAAATGGCAATAAATATTACGATTATTGCCAGAGGCGGTAAACTGGTTTTCGAGTGCAGAATATATAATTAGTGTCAGGGAAAAAATAAAATGCCCATTCTCTGTATAATGTTCAATATACATCTGCATTAATCAATCGGGTGTCCTGCATACTGAATAATACTGATTTGCTGCCGGTAGTACAGATTTTATTGGGTACCAGTTATCTTATCCATTTATCGGGAGTGGATTTACTCACACCGAGGTGGCTAGTCAGCTCTCTGATGGATAGGTAACCATTTAATGATTCATAATCAATCGATTATTAAACTCCAATAGTAATTTTTGTTATGTAATATAACTGTTAAACCAATTTATTGGTTATTAACACAAGCAAACTCAGTAAATACTTTTGATATAAAAAAACGAAAACAATAAGTGAATAGCTTATTAGCGATTTACTCTAAAACCTTTTTTCTACTATTTGTTTTTTTCTGGAAGTAATAATGCTTTTCTAACAACATAATATTCACCTTCAGGAACATTAATTAAATCCCAACTTAAATTATTACCTTGAATTGTTATAACGGCGAAACCATTTATACCACCAAAATTACTATCAAAATGAACTTTAATTTTATTGTCGATCAATCTAGACGAAAAAAGAATAGGACAATCAATTTTATTACCATATTGAATAATTGAACATAATTCCCCATTAATTTTATTATTATCTTCAACTTTCAACTTAATTGAGAAAATGCTATAGGGTATTTCATTATTATCTGTATACATCTCATCAGTCCAACTTCCTTCTTTAGGTAAAGCATACGAATAATTAAAGTTAAACAAAAATAATAAAATAACAAATAATTTTAATCTAAAATTAATTTTCATCGGTTTTGACCTCCGGATAATCATCAACACTGTTTAACCCATTTTTCAAAAAACATAGTTTTTAGTATGAGAGTACCATTTAAGCAGCATATCACTTGTGACCGGTGTGAGCCGTTGTAAATACAGTAAGTAATACACAGCAGGCAGAAGACAAACAAAACACCGGAGCAATGCACAAACAGATAATCTGAATGCACGAAAAACAAAGTTACAGTGAATGCACCCAAACGCAAATTAAGCAAATTATGGACAAATACAGCTGATGCCTAATGGCTGACCGTGTAAATAATAATAGCTGCAAACATAATGATGCATGGCTACAGACATTCCAGCCATACATCTATATGGAAAAGCATAAAATATTAACAATCAGCAGGAAACACAACTCGATATTAATGTTTTTTTGCACTATCTGTAAATCCGGATTTAAGAATCAGGCTGGCTGTTAGTATACGTCACGCTGATAGCGTTGCTGCTGACGCAGCTCGCTTAGATATTCATCAGCATCTTCAGAGCTGAGTTTACCCTGCTCAGTAACAATATCCAGCAGTGCCTGCTCAACGTCACGAGCCATTTTGCCGGCATCGCCGCAAACATAAATATGCGCTCCGCGCTGTAGCCATTCCCAGATATCCTGTGCACGCTCCCGCAATTTATGCTGTACATAAACCTTTTCGTTTTCCTGACGGCTCCAGGCAAAATCGTAACGTGTCAGCAAACCGCTTTTGCGGTATTGCAGCCATTCGGCCTGATAAAGAAAATCATCAGTAAATTTCTGATTACCGAAAAATAGCCAGTTTTCACCTGCGTCACCATTGGCATCACGCTGTTGCATGAATGCGCGAAACGGTGCAATACCTGTACCGGCACCAATCATGATAATGGGGGTATTACCATCTTCAGGTAAGCGGAAACGGTGATTTTCTTCAATAAATACGCGTACTGCCTCTCCTTCCGGCAAACGTTCACCGAGAAAACCAGACGCACCCCCTGTATATTGCCGTTCACGCTGAATAAAACGCACCACACCCACGGTCAGATGAACTTCCTCGCCAACTTCATCCTGACTTGAAGCAATTGAATACAGGCGCGGTGTAAGCGGACGAAATAAATCATGTAATGCCTGTGCATCAATTAAATGCGGATAGGCTGCCAGCACACTGACTGGCGCAGTGGTGGCAATAAACTGTTTCAAGGCTGTACTGTCAGCTACGATTTCATCCAGTTCGGCATTTTGTATCTGCCGGGCATAGTTTTGCACCAGAGCAGGTGTATTCTGAGTGATATCCAGCTCATTCTGTAAAGCTTCGCCGATGCTTATTTCACGTCCGTCAGCCAGTCGAACCAGTACATCCCGGTCTACCTGAGTATGCTGCAGAATTTCTTCTACCAGTGTGGCTGCATTCTGATAAAACACGCCCAGAGCATCCCCGGGCTGATAACGGATACCAGAACCAGTTAAATCGATTTCGATGTGTTCGACATCTTTGTTGGCTTCAGGTGTGGTGATCCGCTGACGCAAACTTAAGGTGGCACTGAATGGTGCTGCTTTGGTAAATACCGCAGTTTGTGCAGCGACTACACTTTGCTGAACCTCATTACTTATATTTGCGTTATTAGTGTTATTCAGCTCACTGATAAGAGCAATAATTTTATCCTGCCATGCTGCGGCACTACTCTGATAGTCGACATCACAGTCTGTCCGTTCAGCCAGGCGCTGCGCACCCAGATGAGCCAGTTGATTATCAAAATCCTTAGCACACTGACAAAATTGCGGATAACTGCTGTCTCCCAGTCCGAGTACCGCAAAGTGAAGCTGATTAAGAGCCGGTGCTTTTTTACCAAACAGATATTTATATAGTGGTAAAGCTTCTTCCGGGGGTTCGCCTTCGCCCTGTGTTGACGTTACCAGCAAAAGAATATCTTCATTGGAGAGCTGCTTGATTTTATAGTCGCCGCTGGCGATTAAAGCTGCATTAATACCGGCAGCTTCAAGTTTCAATTGCAGGCTTTCTGCCACACGACGTGCGTTACCGGTTTGTGAAGCGGATAAAACCAGTACTTTGCGTGCTGCAACCGGTTCTGCAACACCGGATACCGGCAACGCTGCCGGAGAAACCGTATTTTGCTGCTGACTGTTTGCCCATGCATAGCCGGACAGCCAGGCAAGTTGTGTTGGTGAAAGGCTGGCAAGCGATTGCAGCAATTCAGGGGAAATGGGTATGCTCATGGCTTGTGCTCGATAAAGTTATGATTAATGTAATTTTCAGACTGCAATAGATAGTCAGCCATACTAGCAAGCACAAGGTTTTTTGAGAAAGAAATGACGCTTATTTAGATAGAAGCAGTAAGAATATATAAAAAGGCAACCCTTCGGATTGCCTTGAATCGGATGGCCTGGCTTGCCTCCAGACTGTCCGGATTAGCGTTTAATACCGATTTCCGGAAAAGATTTACGCATTACTTCATCCAGATGGCTGGCTGAAGCACGCATTAAACCCTGCTCTTTTTCATTCAGCGGAATTTCAATTACCTGACGTATACCATGCCGGTCTAACACTGCCGGTGTACCAATATACATATCATTAACACCATACTGACCGTTCAAATAAGCAGAAACAGGTAAAATGGTATTTTCATCATCCAATAATGCGCGGCAGATACGTGCCAGAGCAGCACCGACACCATAGTAAGTAGCACCTTTAAGGCGAATAATATCGTAAGCGGCATTGACCACACGATCAGCAATAATATCCAGATCTGCTTCGGTAAAGCGCGGGTCACCTTTAATCCATTCTTCTATGGTCAGCCCGCCTACACTCAGGTGAGACCAGGCCGGAAACTCGGTGTCTCCGTGTTCACCCAGAATATATCCGCTTACTGTGCGCGGATCGACATTCAGTAAATACCCTACATATTTACACAAACGGGCGGAATCCAAAGATGTACCTGAACCGATTACCCGTTCTGCCGGAAAACCGGAAATTTTCCATGTAGCATAAGTCAGAATGTCAACCGGATTCGAAGCCACCAGAAAGATACCGTTAAAGCCAGACTCTACTATATGAGTGACAATGCTTTTAATGATATGCAGATTACGATTAACCAAATCCAGACGTGATTCACCGGGTTTTTGAGCAGCACCGGCAGTAATGACTACGATATCAGCATCAGCAGCATCACTGTAATCACCGGCGTAAATGTTTTTCGGATAAGTAAACAGTAATGCATCAGCAATATCTTTAGCATCACCATGTGCTTTATCACGGGCAACATCGACGATAACCAGTTCCTGACCGATACCTTGCAGGGTAGCAGCATAGGCAAAAGTGGAACCAACTGCACCGGCGCCGACCAGAACAATTTTCTGGTGATTTTTGGCATTAGTAGGCTGTAACATAAATCAACCTCGTTTCTATGGATAAATACAAAACTATATGAATTTATGCATAAATTGTAACAGATTATCATATACCATTTTTTTTATTTATTTATATTCATTATTCATTACAAATTTTGGTATATTAGGTCTATAAATATAATTTTATGTATATTTTTTACTATACATATCGATATTTTCGTGAATTTAATATAATTATATTTAATTTTGAATAATATTTTTACGCTAGTAAATTCCACTTTATACTTGACTAAAAACCAAAATAATGATCTTAATTTATAAATGCTTTATTGATTATTGATATAGTGCGTTATGAAAAATGGTTCAGCATTGCTACCTGTAGAATCTATGTTAAATATCCACTTATTGTATTTATAATCTGCCTTTTCTCTTATGTTATCGCCATTCTGAAATAGAATAATTTATGGTCTTTTTGTTTTCAATTCTGACCAGAATTTATGATAAAAATTTATATTTACAAATTGAAGATTTGAACACCGATAGTGTTGGTATAAAAATTATCAACATATGCCTGATGATAAGTATCATACAATTATTACATTTAACTCTGTAGCAATAGAGATATTTCAGGCCGGCCTTTCAACAGATAAGGTATGCTGATTAATGAATATTATTTTCTCTGACTGACAAGATATTTTATCTCAATGCGAATACCAAGCTAAAGGTGCCAGATAAAATTTCGCATTTATGATAAATTTAAATGAATAAATATTTATATAATCCAGGGAAGATTTATTCAGAATATAAATACTGGTTATTTTAAAGATAAAGATGCTATGGTATCTGTAAGGTAACAATAACAAATTTAATTAATTTTGAGTCATCTCTTTAACTAATCAAAAAAGCCATATACTATGGTATCAATAAGTTATTTTATTAGTGGTGATGTGATGAAAAATTTAATTTGCTATAAAACGTTACCAGTTTGGAATGCACAAACCTTACCGAAACAGTTTTGTGAACAGCATAATACGCAAACAGGTACCTGGGCAAAATTAAATATTATTAAAGGTTATGTGAATTTTGATATATTAACTGAACAGGGAGACATCATTTCTGAGCATGTTTTCAATACTCAGCAGCAACCACCGTTGATTTTACCGCAGCAATGGCACCGGATAGCTCGGGTATCGGATGATCTGCAATGCCAGCTGGCTTTTTATTGTCTGCCGGAAGATTACACTCAGAAAAAATATCAAATGACCAAAACGCACTCTGAAGTACTGGCAGTTAGTCAGCTCATTTCAGCAGGGAAAGTTTTGGATTTAGGTTGTGGTTCCGGTCGTAACTCACTCTATTTACAGTTACTGGGTTTTGATGTTGATTCCGTTGATAAATCAGAGGTGAGTATTAATAATTTACAAAGCATTATTGTTAATGAACATTTAGCCCATATCAATGCATCTGTTTATGATATAAATCAGGCTGATTTAACAGGTAATTACGATTTAATTATTTCAACAGTGGTAATGATGTTTCTACAGGCAGACAGAATTCCCGATATTATTCGTAATATGCAAATGATAACAAAACCGGGGGGATATAATTTAATTGTCAGTGCGATGTCCACTGACGATTTCCCTTGTACAGTCGGGTTTTCGTTTACTTTTAAAGAGAATGAATTGCGTAATTATTATCAGGACTGGAATATTTTGAAATACAATGAAGATGTTGGTGAACTGCATAAAACCGATAGTGATGGTAATCGAATAAATCTGCGATTTACCACTTTACTGGCACAAAAAAAGTAATATTTCAGATATTGTTTGATCTGACTAAAAAAATAATATATCTAACATAAAAATTCAATATTAATTTCATTGAAACAATAATTTATAAAATGATAAAACTGCTTTCAGGCTAAGTAACAGCTATCTGACAAATAATCAGATTTATTTACTGACAAAATCAAAATATCAGAAGATTAATAAGTTGTTTACTGAATTAACAGAAAAATATCCGTATAATTTTTAAACATAATAATTAAACCATTTACAACTCGACTGCGTAATAAAATACCCGCCCGATGATAATGATATGATCAGCCGGCACACAAACATCACTATATTCTTTTGTATTGAAAGCATGCAGACGAACTTCTTCATACGGCATTGAGTACAGTTTTCTGATGCGATACTGGTGATTTTGTTTAATCAGATATACATTGCCATCAATAATATTGGTGCGGTTTAAATCTACTGCAAAAATAGTCCCGTGAGGAATAATAGGCTCCATGCTATTATCATTTACCGGGAAACACACCACCATATGCGGGTTAATTTTCTTCCGCTCCAGAAGCTCGGTTCTCAGGCTGATTTTTTTGCAATGCTGGATATATGACTGTTTTGATCGTACAGTACCAGCCTGTTCTATTGAAGAATAAAAACGTACCTGCGTTTCATCCTGATTTTCAGCAACAATATTCACTTCTGTGGGTAATAATGTGGCTATAGTCGGAAACGGGCTACCGCGTCCTTCTCGTAACCAAGATAAACTGACGCCCAGTATATTGGCCAGTATATCCAGATTTTTTGGTTCATAATGACCGTTTTCCCATTTAAATACGGCGGTTTTAGAAACACCCATTCTGTCAGCTACCTGTTGCTGAGACAGAGCCACAAGCTGTCGCGCCTGTTTGATCCGATCGCTTAACACCAATTATCTCCTGATTAAAAGAAGAATGATGTTAACGTAAATCGTGTTATGTTTTGTTTATAGTGATGAGCATTTGATATATACAAAATATGACAATTTGTCTAGAAAGAAAGCAATAATATCTATCCGATATGAATTCCCTAATGTTATTAAGGTGATAATTCATTTTAAATTTTAATTAATATTATATTATGGTTATAGGCTAACTTCTAAAAACTTCATTTTAACGTCAATTTTACATTATTTTTACACAAAAATTTGATATAAATCTTATTGGGGTATCGTAAGCTTGCATTCAAAACAACAATTATTTAACTTTTGATATTAAATACACTTACATTTTAACTTTTCAATAAGTAAAAATGATAAGAATTTTTAACAAATGTTATATATCAACTAATGCATGATGATAATACTAAGCCAGCCTGAATATCAGGCTGGTACCAAACAGACAAAATATTAATTCTGTCTGCTTATTTTCAATAGATTAAACTATTATTGAATGCGGTTTTAAGCAACAGAAACAATCATACCGGCTGCAACAGTATGGTTGGTGGCTTCATCAATCAGAATAAAGGCTCCGGCAGCGGGATTATCCTCATAAGTAGTTGCTACCACGGGTTTCTGAATACTAAGCTGTACACGGCCAATATCGTTTAGCTGCAGGCTGTCGCTGTCTTCGCGATGGTTCAGGCTTTGTACATCCAGCAGATAATCAACCTGTTTGATTTTGGCGTATACCGTCTGAGTAGTATGCTTGAACCAGTAGCGGCGGGCTGAGTTTAAGGGTTTGCTGTCAAACCAGCACACGGAAGCACTGATGGTTTTCACTGGCTGTAATGCACTATCTGCTGCCACCAGACTGTCGCCCCGGGAAACATCAACATCATCTGCTAGTACCACAGTCAGCACAGCACCTGACTGTGCCTGCTCCACCTGACCATCAGGCGTATAAATGGCCGCTATGGCACTGGTCTGTCCTGCCGGTTCAATGCGTATACGGTCGCCCACTTTCAGGGTACCTTGTTCCAGACGCCCCTGATAACCGCGAAAGTCATCTGCGCTGCTGCCATCCAGCCGGGCAACCCGCTGAACAGGGAATAATGCAGGAGCAGACAGTAGCTGGCTGCTGCGGTTGGCAGCGGGCAGGCTTTCCAGCAAAGGCAACAGAGGCTGCCCCTGATACCATGGCATATGCGCACTGCCAGTCACTATATTGTCACCATTCAAAGCTGATATGGGTACGTAGCTGATATTGTGCAAATCCAGAGCAATAGCCAGTTCAGCATAAGCACGCTTGATGGCATTAAATTTTTCTTCACTGTAATCCAGTAAATCCAGTTTGTTTACTGCCACAATGATATGCGGCGTACCCAGCAGTTTCAGAATTGCGCTATGACGGCGGGTTTGCGGCAGTAAGGCTGGTGTATGTTCAGTGTAATCCAGTCGGGTGGCATCTATGAGAATAATGGCTGCATCAGCAGTAGATGCACCTGTAACCATATTGCGTGTGTACTGCTCATGCCCCGGCGTGTCAGCAATAATAAATTTACGCGCCGGCGTAGCAAAATAACGATAGGCTACATCTATAGTAATACCCTGCTCACGCTCAGCGGCAAGTCCGTCAGTTAGCTGAGCAAAATCAGGAATGCCGTCGGCGGTACGTTTGTGCTTGCCGTGATACAGCGAAGCAACCTGATCAGCCAGTAAGGACTGACTGTCAAACAGCAGTCGTCCTATCAGCGTGGATTTACCATCATCTACGCTGCCGGCAGTAATAAAACGCAATACAGAATCAGTACTCATCGGTGTCTCACTTTTTTAAGGTTGCCGCCTGTGCCAGCATCTGTTGCAGGCTGTCCCGGGCAGGTTCCAGTTTTCTGAAGCCGTCTTCTGCCATCAGATGGCCGCCATCAGGGATATACTGAATACTGCTATGCAAGGCATGGGCAATATCGTTACTGGCTGCTTCGGGAACATATGGGTCATTAGTTGAAATAATGCTGTGAACCGGCATACTGATTTGCTGCAATACTGCAAAATCCGGCTGACTGGCATCGATATAACCATCCAGTATTTGTAGCTTGGGCAGGTGTGCGGCAAATCCGGCAACCAGAATCAGACCGCCCAGCCGTGCAGGTTTATGCCGGCTGAGAAATTGCAGCAGTGTAATAACGCCAAGACTATGACCAATCAGAAAAGTCTGTTCATCCGGCTGGCCGATAAGCTTATCCAGTGTCTGCTGCCATTGCGCTGCCTGCGGATAATCCGGCTGAGGCATAAGCGGTACGGTTACTTCTGCACCAGTTGTCCGGATCTGTGCAGCCAGCCAGTCGAACCAGTTATCCTGCGGACTGCTCTGAAAACCATGCACAATAAATATTCTGGCCGGTATTACCATTTGTTTTTCTGTCATCAGAAATAACCTGCTTTCTTGCGCTCTTCCATCGCCGCTTCCGATACCTGATCATCCATACGGGTAGCATTACGTTCGGAAATCGTGGTTTGTGCGGTTTCAGCAATAATTTCTGCTGCTGTACTGGCTGTACTGGCTACCGGACAGGTGCAGGAAATATCGCCGACAGTCCGGAAACGCACACTGCGCACAATACTGACTTCACCTTCTTTTTTCGGTGTCAGCTCTGTTACCGGTACCAGCATATCGTTGCGCTCAACGACTTCTCGCTGATGTGCATAGTAAATCTCCGGCAAAGCAAGCTGTTCACGCGCGATATATTGCCAGATATCCAGCTCTGTCCAGTTGGAAATCGGAAAAACCCGCATATTTTCACCCGGATGCAGACGTGTATTGTACAAATCCCATAATTCGGGACGCTGGTTTTTCGGATCCCACTGACCAAATTCATCCCGAAAAGAAAAAATCCGTTCTTTAGCCCGGGCTTTTTCCTCATCCCGTCTGGCGCCGCCCATTAATGCATCAAAACCATTGGCTTCAATTGTTTCCAGCAGAGTGACGGCCTGTGCGGCATTCCGTGAATCAGTAGCCCGGCGCAGAGTCACACTGCCGCGGCGAATCGACTCTTCTACGCTGCCGACAACCAGACGTGCACCGAGGCGGCGTACGACTTCATCACGAAAAGCAATAACCTCGGGGTAGTTGTGTCCGGTATCTATATGCACCAGTGTCAATGGCAGTTGCAGGCTGTGTCCCGGAATCTGAAAAGCCTTTACAGCCAGAGACAGCAGCACCACTGAATCCTTGCCGCCGGAAAACAGTAATGCCGGATTGCGTGCTTCGGCCACTACTTCGCGGATAATATAAATAGATTCAGCTTCCAGCCAGTCCAGATGTTTGTCTTGAATACTCATGATATTCCCGTTACGGGCACAGACCATTCTGTCTGCAACCCTGAGTTGATTTCAGCTTATTTATGTAAACCACATTCTTTACTGTCCTGACTTTCCCACCACCAGCGTCCGGCACGAATGTCTTCACCTGCTTTTACTGGGCGGGTACAGGGCTCACAGCCGATACTGGGATAACCTTGCTGATAAAGGGCATTAACCGGTAACTGCTGTTGCCGGGCATATGCCCATATTTCAGTTTCCAGCCATTCAGCCAGAGGATTATATTTAGCCATGCCGTGCACCTGATCCTGCTCTGCCAGAGCCAGAGCCGTACGTGTTGCCGACTGCTCACGCCTTTGTCCGGTTATCCAGGCATCGGCCTGACTCAGAGCACGACCAAGCGGTTCGATTTTGCGGATATGACAGCACTCACGCCTCAGTGCAACACTGTCATAAAAAGCCAGTTTGCCGTGAGTGGCGATATATGCATTTACAGCGTGTTCATCTGGCCGGTATTCCGCAATACGAATACCCCAGTGCTGACGCACAGCCCCTAGCAAGCTCAGTGTTTCACTGTTCAATGCACCAGTATTAAGCGTAAATACTTCAATAGGCAGCTGTTCGCGGGCAATCACATCAGTAATGACCATGTCTTCAACCGCCAGACTGGAAGCAAATTTAACATGGTGATGCTGCTGTGCAATCTGCTGCAAGCGTGTTGTCAGCTCGGTTGTCAGAGCCGGCAGGCGGCCGGTGGCAGCCGCATCATGCGGAGGAGTCCACAAACGGGGACGCAACATGGTTATCACTATCCTGAATGCACAAATTATTAATGACAGTAATTGTTTAACCGGATTACTGTCTGAATAGCACAAATAGTAACAAGTGCAGCCGGCATGGAGGAAAGAATAAAAATTTCTTTCTTTATAACCAAACTTCCGGTCACTGATGCTGCTGTTACAGATATAACTGCCAACGCTTTGGTTAGAAAAATTGCTTCTTTTTCATTCGGGCACCGACGCTTATAAGATAGCGTATAAACAACAACGACAAGTCAGCATGAATCACTACCCGATTTTTACCCAACTACACCAGCGTAAGGTATTACTGGTGGGCGGCGGCCACGTGGCCGAACGCAAAGCCAGTGCTTTGTTAGAAGCTGGTGCGCATTTGCTGGTGGTCGCACAGCAGACTACAGCCAGATTTAAAGAATGGTTTGACCGGCAACAGGCTGAACATATAAGTACCGAATTCAGCCCTGATTTATTAAACGGTATTTTTCTGGTGATTGCCGCAACCAGCGATCATGCGCTTAACCGGCGTATTTTTCAGGCAGCCGAAGCAGCTGCTACTTTCTGCAACAGCGTAGACCAGCCTGATTGCTGCTCATTTATTGTACCGGCACTGATTGACCGCAATCCGATACAGGTAGCGGTAAGCAGCGGCGGTCATGCACCTGTGCTGGCACGACTGATTCGTCAGCAAATCGAATTATTACTGCCCTTTTCTATCGGACGGGCAGCAGCGATAGCCGGACGCTGGCGTAAACGAGTCAAAGCCACGCTGCACAACATGAGCGAACGCAGGCGTTTCTGGGAATATCTGTTTGAACACAGCCGTTTTAACCAATATATTGCCCGTGGTAATGAATCTGCAGCAGAAACACTGCTGCAACAACAACTGACGCAGCATCAGCCTTTGCCACAGGGCGAAGTTACTCTGGTCGGAGCCGGCCCGGGCGATGCCGGTCTGCTGACCCTGCATGCTTTACAGGCGATACAGGCAGCAGATGTGGTGTTATATGATGCACTGGTTTCAGCAGAAGTACTGGATTTGGTTAGGCGTGATGCATTAAAAATCAGTGTAGGCAAACGTTGCGGACACCATCAGGTACAGCAACAGCAAACCAATGAATTACTGGTACAGTGGGCGCAGCAGGGAAAACGCGTTGTGCGTCTGAAAGGCGGTGATCCGTTTATATTCGGTCGTGGCGGAGAAGAATGTGCCATATTGCAGGCTGCTGAGATTCCGTTTCGGATTATTCCGGGTATCAGTGCCGGTCTGGGAGCAACTGCCTATGCCGGTATTCCGCTAACCCATCGTGATTATGCTCAGAGTGTATTATTTATTACCGGCCATCAGCAGCTGGCCGACCAGCCTTATGGCTGGCAGACACTCGCCCGTAACCGGCAGACACTGGTTATTTACATGGGTACGCTGAAAGCGGCTGAAATCAGCAGACAACTCATTAACCACGGACGTGCCGCCGATACACCGGTTGCGATTATTTCTCATGGTACGCTGTCCAGCCAGAGTGTCTTAACCGGCAGGCTGCATCAGCTGGCCGAACTGGCTCAACAGGCTGATACACCGGCTCTGATGGTTATCGGTGAAGTAGTACAGTTACGGGAGCAACTGGCATGGTTTAACCAGACGGATAACCAACCTGTTGTCAGTGAAGCTGCTGCTTAAAAGTTAATCATTTCTCCGGTTGAAAAACAACACGTTCACAAACGTGTTGTTTTTTCATTCAGGCAAGTATCAGTCTGCCTGCGCTGCGGTCTGGGCATAATTAGCCAGACCAACTTCTTCAATCAGGTCTAGCTGTGTTCCCAGCCAGTCCAGATATTCTTCATTTACTGCTTTTTGCTGTTCAAGCAAATCACGGGACACAAAATCCAGCTGGTTTTCACATACTGAGATGGCATCAGCCAGTGCCACATGTTTTGCCTGTTCTGCCTGCTGGTCACATTGCAAAATTTCGATGATATTTTCGCCAACCAGAATTTTGCCGTATTCCTGTAAATTAGGCAGTCCTTCCAGCAGCAGAATGCGTTCAATCAGTGCATCCGCAATTTTCATATCGCGAATCGAATGTTTGTATAATGCCTCACCCAGTTCGGCAAAACCCCAGTTACGTAATATCCGTGCATGTAAAAAATACTGATTGATAGATACCAGCAGCAGACCCAGATTTTTATTCAATGCCTGTAAGGCCAGACGATCACCCTGCATATCTTTCTCCTTACAGCTGGCTTTGCAGATAATTCGGCAAACCCATTATTTCAATCTGGCGTAACTGTTGCTCCAACCAGTGGGCATGGTCTTCTTCAGTATCTTTCAGCTGTGTCACCAGAAACTGCCGGGTGACATAGTCCTGTTCCTGCTCACACAGCTTAATTGCATCTTTCAGATTCTGGCGTACACAAAGCTCTGTTGCCAGATCATTTTCAAGCATACTAATCACATCAGTACCGACATTAATTGCATCCGGTACCATTTCCGGTTTGCCATTGAGCATCAGAATACGGTGAATAAACTGGTGAGCATGATCGGTTTCTTCCTGCATCTCATGGTCTATACGCTGAAAAAGCTTCATATAGCCCATATCTTCATACATGCGTGAATGCGCAAAATACTGGTCACGTGCGGCCAGCTCTCCTGCCAGTAACCGGTTTAAACAATCCAGTACAACTTTTTTGCCTTCCATGTCTGTTTCCTTTTTGCTCAAAACTCTTCTGCTAATCCGTCCAGACAGGCATGCTCAATCACTAAACAGTCGTCAACAAACCGTCCTGACTCATTTGCCGTCATAGCCTGAACGTCATTCATAGAATTTTGTTTATTAATTTATCGTTGCCGGTATCATCAGCAGATTAGGCGATGCACTGACATCGCGCAGTCATTTATTCGGGGAAAAATATTCTAAAATAATATCTTTTCTGTCTTGGGTTGCAGACTATTACTAGCCCGCAACCCGACTCCCCTCTAAATAGTTGTATTAACAAAGCAATAAATTCTGCCCAATCATCAATACAACCATTTAGGGTTATCATAACATTAAATTAAATAACTATTTTTAATCTAAATAAGACTAATTTTCATAATAATTTGATAAAATATTCTTTATTTAACAAATTATTAAATAAAAACATTATCTTATAACAATAATGGTTCTCACCATCTATTAAACTGTTGAAAAGAGCCTGAAATAGCCATTTAATTTATAAAATATTTATATAATTTAACTTATTTTCACTATTTATTTTTATTTTTACAGCAACATACCCATAATTTTATCAGTTAGTTATCCGTGTAAAACATAATTATTCGCATTTATTATCGGAACAGGATATACCAATAAAATAAATACTGCTTAGTATCAAAAATTATGAGAATAAAATAGTTTGCCTGAAAGAGAAGCAATGTCCGGAACTTCAATATTGAAGCAATTGATTTATTACAATACTAATACAGTCAATTAGTAGTTATTTACAGATACAGGGTAATACCTCTGACCAAAATACAAGAATCATACCGGATGGCTTTTGAGAATGATGACTACAGCCTGTCAAATAAATACTGGCTGGTCACAAGAAAGCAGAAAATCCGTTTGTAAGTAACAAAAAATCCGTACCGGAATTTAAGTTCTCCGGCTGATAAACAATCAGAGCGGAAAAAAATTTCAGTACGGATTAATACAGATTACGGTTTAAAGTACTGGCTTACAGCACAATACCACCAGTTACTCCGTATACCTGTGCTGTCACATAGCTGGATTCTTCAGACATTAAGAAAACATAGGTAGATGCAAGTTCGGCAGGTTGTCCGGCACGACCAAGCACTGATTCACTCTGACCGAATTTCGGAATAGCTTCAGGAGGCTGACCACCGGTAATTTCCAATGCAGTCCAGATTGGGCCAGGAGCCACTGAATTAACCCGGATACCTTTGGCGGCAACCTGTTTGGCCAACGCCTGAGTAAAAGCCACAATTCCGGCTTTAGTAGTGGCATAGTCGACCAGATTCGGGCTAGGCTGATATGCCTGTACAGAGCTGGTCGTCACAATAGTGGCACCGGCAGGCAAATGCGGCATAGCAGTCTGAATCACCCAGAACAGGGAAAAAATATTCACTTCAAAAGTCTTTTTCAACTGTTCGGTGCTGATATCACAGAAACGCTCTACCGCAGTCTGTTTACCAGCCACTAAAGTCAGACCATTCAGGCCGCCCAGCTCGGTACGTGCTTTTTCAACCAGCTGTTTGCAAAAATGCTCATCACTCAAATCACCGGGTATGCACACCACTTTACGGCCAGCTTCCTGTGCCAGAGCGGCAACCTGTTTGGCATCCTCTTCTTCGGCAGGCAAATAATTAATGGCCAGATCGGCACCTTCGCGTGCATAAGCGATAGCAGCAGCACGACCAATACCTGAATCAGCACCAGTTACCAGAATTTTACGGCCGCGCAAACGACCATGACCTTCATAACTTCTTTCACCGCAATCCGGCACCGGATCCATTCTGCTTTGCAAGCCCGGTGCAGGCTGATGCTGTTTAGAAAAATCCTGATGGTAGTACTTGGTTCTTGGATCTTGTAAACCTTCTTGATGCTTCATAATACATCTCCTTGTTTAACAATGCTTTATCCAAAATGGAACAGCTAAACCATCATACGACAGATTAGTACACAACAAAGAAAAGTATCTGTAATTTATGTCATTATTCTAGTTAAAGTTTATTAATCTCAATGGCTTAAAAAAACAATAATCAAACAATGACATCAAGCAGCCATCCGGACAGATTTCAGAACCGGTAAGTATACGAAACACCGGCAATATGCGCATTCGAACGATAATCAGCTTCACCGCGCACATTGCTTGATACATGTGTTCCTTCATCCTGCTGATTCATATGTGTATGCTGAATATGCAGATAAGCATACGATACCGCTACCGTATTCTTTTTATCCACATCATACTTAAATCCGGTACCAAACAGCCAGCGGTTACCATCAGGAATAGTAGACAGACGCGAAGAAGCACTGCGTACCGGTGACTGATCATAATTTACACCGAAACGCCACTGTAAACGTGGATTCTGCTGATAAGAAGCGCCCACACCAACCGCATAAGTATCACGCCAGTTTGTGGCAATATGAGTGGTATCCGAAGTAGCACCATGTACCGGATCAATTATCTTATCATTCTCAAATTTAATATCCAGAGCATGCAGACGTGAAGAACGTGTCCAGCTTACATTGCTGAATATATTCCACTGCGGGTTTACTTGCCACATACCGTGCAGGGATACTACTTCCGGCGTAGTAATCTGTACCTGCGCACCTTCCAGAGCCTTAAAGCCGAACTGCTCAAACAGCGGAGCATAATTTTCTGCATATCTGCCCATAGGTTTCCAGCGAGCAGTACCATGCAGATGCTGATTAATCTTCGAACGATAGCTGACACCAACCCGGACATCATCATTAATGTCCCATAACCAGCCGGCATTAAAGCCATAGCCCCAGTCATTACCCTTGACTGTTGCGCGTGCATCAAATGCGCCCGGAGCTTGCTGATGTAATTCAGACGACGGTCTTCCGGATTGTGCACTGCCCACCGGAGTAAAATCCGCATATTTCTGTACTTCTGCATGCAGGTATTGCGCAATCAGCCCCACACCCAATGAATGCCTGTCATTAATTTTATAAGCAATCGCCGGGTTAATATTCAGTGCTTTTACATTGGTTTTATTCACGTTATAACGCAATACCGAATCGGAACTGTCATTAGTTCTGGCCGCATACGGAATATATACCCCAAGCCCCATACCCCATCTGTCGTTCAGGCGATGGGAAAAATACAGCTGCGGCACCAGTTGCGCAGTATTGGCAATATTGCCATGCTCAGGTCCCTGTACTGCGGAACCATCTGAAAATACACCTCGCGCATTACTGTATTTAATATCGGGCTTAATCACAAACAGATTAGTCTCTAGCTGGGTGCCATCCAGATGTACCAGTCCGGCAGGATTATTGACAATTGTTGCCGCATCGGCTGCTTCAGCAGCGGCAGCATTCCCGGTTCCAACAGCTGTTACCGACTGTAAGCCCAAATGATATCCGGAAGCATATACAGGAGAAATAACTATCGTCGTACTGATTAAGACCGCACTTATTTTCATCACAACTGGCAAACGTCTTGTCATTGTGTTTATTCTCAAAAGCATAAAATAAAAAAGACCTTATTAAAGGTCAGAAAACAAATAAAAAATTCAGTCAAAAATTAAGAATAAGATAAATTGGAGTGTTTATTCTAACTCAAAAAAGTAAATAATGCCGTTTGATAATCTTTACAATTATTCAACTAGATTAAATTACCCGTATTTAAATTCAATTAATTTTTACTCTTATAGCATATAAAAAAAGAATAAAAATCATTATTTTTCAAATAGCTATTTTTTTAACTAAAGAAAATACACTAATTAAAACCAGATAAAAAATATACAAACTAAAAGCATAATAAATTAAATAACAATAAAATTGTTTTATTCAGGCTGAATTTGAAACATATTTGCCTGATATGATTTTCAGTTTGCTTATGCCTGACTGGTCATTATTTCTGGCTGGTAAACCAAACCACAAATAAACACAAAATTGTTGATTACCTGAAAATGAATACCGGATAGTCCGCAGTGCAGCACACCAGCGTTTCATTATTCTGCTGGCAACATTTGCCCGACTTTGCAATCATTAATTATTTTTTATACAGCAGTTTCAGCATTTATAAGCGAAATAATCCGGCTACCAGCCATTTACAGTCGCCTGTAGCAGTGGGTACACTGTCGTATTATTGATTTCGATAGCAAAACAACATGTTTCAACGTTTGAAACGCACCTGGCCACTATTACTGTTATGGCTGGATCTGATTTACAGTTTCATACTGAATATTGTTGCCAGTATTTCAATGGAACAGACACCAGTACCACGCAATAGTTTACCGGTATCACCAGACATTGCCTTTAGCTGGTTACAGGTAATCGCCAACGGCGGTATGGTATTCATTCTCAGCCTGGCTTTTCGTACACTGCTACAGTTAAACCGCGCAGTACAACAACAGCAGATATGGCCTCTGACATTGCTTAGAACAGCTGCGCTGCTGATTGTACTGGCGTTTAGTTTACCTGCTTGGTGGCAATGGTCATGGGCATTATGGTCACTTGCACACGGACAGCTGGTTATAGACTGGCATAATCTGCATTACCTCATCGTTTCCATACTGTTACTTTATCCTGCCCCTCTGTGTCTGCGTTTACTCTGGATCCGCAGCCGGCAGCAGCACAGCAAAGCTGACTCCGGCAGCTCTGCTGAATCTGAAAACACCCAGCCACCAACCTGATTATTCACTACCGTCTTAAGCAAATACTGGCTGCAGACCAAATAGGGTAAAATATGCGCCGGAAATACAGTTGCGGACTTAATTTGTATGAACACACAATCCATTACCGCCTTACTTAACACAATATCTATTCCGGACAGTAACCGTACACTGGGTAGTGAAAAAGCCCTGAGTAATGTTACCGTCGCCAGTGACGGCATTCATCTGGATCTTACTTTTCCCTATCCGGTTGCCCATCTGATTGACGAACTGCAACAGCGTATTGATCAGGCCATTACCACTGAATTCGGTGACACACCATTATTTGTTCAGGTACAACTGGCGATAGGCAAACATAAAGTGCAGCCCGGTGTGCAAACCATTGCCGGCGTCAAAAATATTATTGCGGTTGCCTCAGGTAAAGGCGGTGTGGGCAAATCGACTACCAGTGCTAATCTGGCAATTGCCCTGAGCCGCATGGGTGCCCGTGTCGGCGTCCTTGATGCTGATATTTACGGCCCCAGCCAGCCTACCATGCTCGGTGTCGCCGGCCTTGAACCGCGTCAGCATCAAGATAAGCTGATTCCGGTCATGGCTGCCAGTGAAATTCAGGTGATGTCCGTTGGTTTTCTGGTTGATACTGATCAGGCAGTTATCTGGCGTGGCCCGATGGTTAGTCAGGCTTTACAGCAGCTTCTGTTTCAGAGCCAGTGGGATGATGTCGATTATCTGATTATCGACTTACCCCCCGGTACAGGCGATATCCAGCTAACATTGGCACAGAAAATTCCGGTTACCGGTGCGCTTGTAGTGACGACACCGCAGGATATAGCACTGATTGATGCGCGCAAAGCAGTCAATATGTTCCAGAAAGTCAATATTCCCATTTTTGGCGTACTTGAAAACATGTCGGTGCATATCTGCTCTAACTGCGGCCATACCGAATCTATTTTCGGACAGAATGGCGGTAAACAGCTTGCTGATAAACTCGGTGTTCCCCTGCTGGGTCAGCTACCGTTAACAATGGCTGTACGTGAGGCCATGGATAACGGTACCGCCGGCATACTGGCAGAGCAGCAGCCGCAAATAGCCGGCTTGTATGAACAGGCTGCATGGCAGCTGGTGCAGGCGCTGGCAGATCAGGGCAAAGACTATAGCCGGCGTTTTCCCAAAATTGTGGTCGAATAAACCTGCACAGCCAAATACATTTACCAAACCATGCGATAATATTCACAACGGTTGTGACTGCACGGCCGTTTTAACAGCCTGTCTGCATCCGGCGCAGCCGTCAGACACAGCAAATTGAATTTAACCTGTTGTAACCAATGACACCCTTGGTGATGCCATTTTATGAACACACCGTTTTGGCCGTTACTGGCCTTGCTTGCCGATGGTCTGGCACATGAAGTCCAGACACTGGCAGGCATTCTGAATAAAAAAATACCGCAGCTCAATGCAGCATGGCAGGATATGCCTGCCCATATCCAGAATCTGCTGCGTCAGCGTAATGGTGTCTGGCAGCTAACTAAAACTCTGGCATTAATACCGGAACACATCTTCAATACCAGTGCCCGTCAGTACGGGTTTAATCCGCAACTGCTGGAGCAGACCACATCGACCAACAGCGTCCTGCTGGAGCAATTGCGCTATGCACCGGTAAATACAGCGCCGCAAATCTGTCTGGCTTATGAGCAGACTGCCGGGCGCGGACGTCAGGGCAAATCATGGCAAAACCGCATCGGTGACTGCCTTATGTTCAGCCTGAGCTGGTCATTTAAGCGGCCTCAGGCAGAGCTTGGCGGTCTGGCGCTGGTAGTAGCACTGGCTGTTGCACAAACTTTACGCGAGCTTGGTGTAGCGGCACAAATTAAATGGCCGAATGATCTGATGCTGGATAAAAACAAACTCGGTGGCATCCTAATTGAAACCATAGCGCAACAGAATCAGACTACTGCTGTTATCGGTATCGGCATCAATTTCAGTCTGCCTGATCAGGTAGGCACAGCCGCAGCTATTCTGCCTCTTCTGCCACATGCACAGGTAACACAGATTTTTCAGGGTATTCTAGCCAAACTGATACAATATCTGCCCCAGTTTGACCAAACCGGACTAGATTCATTTCTTAATGATTACAACCAGCTGCATCGGGATCAGGGACAAATAGTCCATCTCTTGGCCAACGGCAAGACCATTGCCGAAGGTACCGTTAACGGTATTGCAGCATCGGGGGCTTTATTGCTGCAAACTGCCGACGGAGAACGCAGTTTTGTCACCGGTGAAATCAGTTTGCGCCCGGGGACTGCACAGAATCAGGTAAAAGCCAATGACAGACAACGTTACCTGCTACTGGATGCCGGCAACAGCAAACTCAAATGGGCATGGGTAGAAAACGGCTGCATACAGGCTTATGGCAAAGCAGCCTACTACGACCTGAAGCCCCTGATACAGGACTGGGTCAGACAAGGGGCCGGCGTACAGTGCATTATCGGCTGTGCTGTCTGCGGAGAAGCCCGCCAGCAGCAAATCGCTGGTATTCTGCCACTGCCAGTACAGTGGCTGCCTTCCATGCCGGAAGCACTCGGCATCTCTAATCATTACCGCAATCCGGCCGAACATGGTGCCGACCGCTGGTTTAATCTCATCGGCAGCCGGCGCTACAGCCGTCAGGCCTGTGTTGTAGTCAGCTGTGGTACAGCTGTCACAGTAGATGCCCTTACCGACACCAACCATTATCTTGGTGGCAGTATCCTGCCGGGTTTTTATTTAATGAAAGAGGCATTATCGCGGCGCACTGCTAACCTTAACCGGCCGCTGGGCAAACCATACGCTTTTGCCACCACCACCCCGAATGCTATGGCCAGCGGCATTATGGACGCAGTCTGCGGGGCTATTGTGCTGATGCATGCGCGCCTGCAACAGAAAATCGGTGCCGGCAAACCTGTCGACATTATTATTACCGGCGGTGGTGCCAATAAAGTGGCTCAGGCACTCCCTAATACATTTGTCTTAGACAACCGCATTGAAATTGTGGATAATTTAGTGATTTACGGTTTACTAAACTGGGTTGAATACGCATGAAATGGCTGTTTGCAATTTTGGTAGCACTCAATATCATTGTTTTTGGCAGCATGATAGCAGGGAAACTGGTACATAGTAATTCTGGTGCACCTGCTGCAGCCAGTGCCGCCAGCCCTGAAACAGAAGCTGTTGCACCAGCCAGTCCGGATATCAGTGTACGGCAGGCAACAGAAACTGAAACTGTTGCCGGCAGCAATACAACAGCGGCTAAAGCTGCCAGCAAAACAGAAACCACTGCTGCGCCCAAAACAACTACTGCCGCTACTACTAATGCTTCCGACAACACTGACAAACAGCCTGCTGCTCCGGCCAATACCTGTACTGCCACTGTTACCCTGCCGGAAGACGATTTTCATCGTATCAAAGGCCTGCTTACTCACTGGCCGTTTACCACCAGCCGCTTTATAGAACAGGTCAGCACTCCGGCCAAAACCCGTCAGACAGCTGCTCCTACCCGCTACATGGTTGCCCTCTCTTCCGGTAATGACAGCAGTATACGTGCCCGTCTGCAGGAACAGGGATTTGACTACGGTGTTAATCAGGGTAAAGTCAGCCTTGGCGTATTTAACCGCCGGGAAGATGCAGAAGGCCTGATGGCACGTGCCAAAATGCAGGGATTCAGTGACGCCTTTATCACCACATTGGGCGGTAGCAGCGACAGTGACAGCCAGTCATCCGGCAGTTCCGCTACCAGCATTGCGAAAATGCGCGTTGTATTCAGTGGTGTAGACAACTCAGCTATGCAGGACATCAACGCCATTACCGGTCGTTACGGCCGGATGCAGCGTAGTGGTAAATGTCATTAAGCCGGCACCTATCCGCTTAAATATTCATGAGTACCCGTGCAGTTATCCTGAAAAACATATCCGCTAATCTGCTGCTGCAACTGATAACTGCACTGGGCGGATTCATCCTGCCACCGTTAATTGTTGTAACCTATGGTTCAGCAACCAACGGTATGCTGGCCTCTATCAAACAGTTTATTGCCTACCTGACTTTACTGGAGGCGGGTATCGGTGCAGCTGCCGTCGTAGCCCTTTATCAGGCGCTAACAGCACAGGATAACCAGCTGCGTAACCGCATTCTTGCAGCCGCCCATCACTTTTACCGCATCTCCGGCGGGCTGTTTGCCGTCGCATTACTGATACTGGCTATCCTGTTTGCCTGGCTTACCCACACCGAAATCAGTGCCAGCCTTACCTTTTACATGGTACTGATAATGGGTGCCGTGAATATTCTGGATTTTTTCTTTTTCGGCAGCTACCGTGCCTTACTTACTGCCGACCAGAAAACCTATATCATCTCCGCCATTCAGGCAGGCAGCATCTTCGTTAACATCGTCGTATGCTACTGGCTGATCTGTAACGGCTATAGTATTCTGACTGTTCAGTTTATCTCTACCCTGATACAGGCGAGTAAATTTCTGTTGTACCGTCACTATGTAAAACACCACTATCACAATCTGAACCAGCATTACGACAAACATAACGCGTATAAGCTGCAACAAACATGGGATGCCCTTACCCATCAGCTAACCGGTCTGCTGATATTCAGCTCACCGCTGGTACTGATTACTTTTTTCCTGTCACTGAAAGACGCCAGCATCTACGCCGTTTATGCGTTGATTTTCGGCGCAATCAAAATGGCCTTGCAATCACTGTCACAAGGCATGCAGGCTATTTTTGGTCATAGCCTTACCACAGATATTCAGCGTACCCGTCAGAATTTCTGCCGCTATAATCGTCTCTTTATGTGCTTTCTGGGCTGGGTCTATACATGCACCGGCCTGTTGCTGGCGCCCTTTATTCAGCTTTATACCCGTAATATGACCGATGCCAACTACCATCAACCCGTGCTGGCTGCCCTGTTTTTACTGGTGGGCATTATTGAAAACAGCCGTATTCCGAGTATGACCATGATCATGGCAGCCGGTCGTTACAAAGACACCAAACCACAGGCACTGATCGAAGCTGCTCTGAACATTACCTGCTCAGTATGCTTTATACAGATATGGGGCAGTGCCGGGATTTTGCTTGCAGCACTGATATCATTTCTTTACCGCAGCAGTGAAATGGTGCATTACACCAGCAAACACATTCTGTCCCTGCCCTGCACCCGTGCCTATCTGCTGTGGCTGACAGTTTTTGCTACCATCGCCATTATCCTCACTATTGGCGGGCATCCGGTAAACAGCATCAGTGTACATACCTTTATCGATTGGATTAAACTTGGCTTTATTACCGGTCTGAGCACCGCCATACCCTTTGGCATCCTGTTAATTCTGATTTATCGACGGCCTGCCCAATGATACCCAAACTGATTCACTATTGCTGGTTCGGACCTCAGCCACTGCCTGCCGCCACCCGACAATATATTGCCAGCTGGCGCCAGTTTCTGCCCGATTATCAAATTCAGCTGTGGAACGAACACAATTTTGACTACCAGGCTAACGCTTACACCCGTTCAGCCTATGCTGCCGGGAAATATGCTTTTGTAGCCGATGTCTGCCGTATTCAGGCACTTTATCAGCATGGCGGCATCTATCTGGATACCGATGTACAGATGATTGCCTCATTCGACCCATTCCTGCACCATCACTGCTTCACCGGTTTCGAACAAGGCATGAATCCCTATACCCGCGAACTTACCTGTAACCCTCAGGCCGGCGTAATGGGTTGTGATGCCGGCAGCATTCTTATGCAGGATATCTGGCAACAGTATCAGAATCTTGAATTCAATCCGCAGCAGCTTATTACCATCAACCAGTTATTTAAACAAATATACCAAAAGCATGGAATTATCCTTAACGATCAGCGACAGGAAATTCCCGGCTATGTCTGCGTTTATCCAAGTGATTACTTCATGGCCAAAAATGCCTATACCCATGAACTGAACCGTACTGCTAATACTGTCTGCATTCATCACTACGACGGTACATGGCTTAATGACAGTAAAGGCGTCAACCGGCTCAAACGCAGAATCCTAAACACTCTGCGTACTACACTTGGCGCCCGTAACAGCCAGAAACTGATAGCGCTGCTCAAACGGAAAAACCGATGAACACCAGTACTGACAATACCTCGATTGATTTTGTTCTGCCATGGGTAGACAACAGCGATCCGGACTGGCTGGCTGCAAAAAACCACTATCAGCCACAACATCAGGGACACAGTGACGCGACCAGTAATAACCGTTATCAGGATTTCGGCACCCTGCGTTATGTACTGCGCTCCATTGAAAAAAACTGCCCGTGGTATCACAAAATTTACCTGATAACCGCCGATCAGCAGCCGCCATGGCTGAAAACCAGTCATCCGAAAATAGAAATTGTCAGCCACCGGCAACTGTTTATCCGCCCGCAGAATCTGCCAGTATTCAATTCCTCAGCTATCGAAATGAATCTGGTTAACCTTAAAGGCCTGAGTGAACAATTTGTTTATCTTAACGACGACACCGTCATTCTGCGCCCTGTCCCGCGTGAGCGGCTGTTTCAGCACGGGCTACCAGTAGACTTTCTCTGTCATGGCTGGCTAAAGCGCGGCAGCCTGTTTCGCCGTCTGCGCGGCCGCAACAGCTGGGTAGATGCACTGAATAACAATATTGCCCTGATTAACCGCCTGTATCAGCCAGCCTCACTGAATAAACAGCAATTATTTGCCCATAGCTACAGTTTGCGTGAAAAATTCAGCAATTTCCTGCTCAAATACCTTTACCGCCATTATTTCTGGTTTGCTCACTGGCATCTGCCCCAGCCTTACACCCGCAGTACACTGCAACAGGTTTATCAGCACTTCGAACCGGAAATACTTGCCAGCACCGCAAACCGCTTCCGCGCCGGTAACGACCTCACCATCTACCTCAATCGCTACTGGCAACTCGCCAGCGGTGCATTCATACCCCAAAAACACAACGACGGCTTCGTGCGCAACATCAGCAACATCACCGAACTGAATAACGCTATCCATTATCTGCATCGCCACCCGGAAATCCGTTTTGTCTGTCTCAACGATACCTGCACCAGCAACAACAGCACCGAACTGGCACAACTGCACGCTGCTCAAAGTGCATTTTACGAGCACTACCTGCCCGATCCAGCCTCATTCGAGCAAAACAGCCAGCAGCCATCATCACAGTATAAATAGATATAAATGTAAAAAAATCAGCAACTATCTTTGATGTAACAACATAAACCTGCACCCGCTGTCATCCGGGAGGCACCTGCCTGCATTGTTGCGATATAATAAACAAATCTTGACAAACCATTAGCATAGGCATCCATTACTGCCACAACCATGAAAACGCGCCCTTTTTCCGTTCTGCTTTCCTTATATGCACAGGAACATCCCGACTGGCTCAGCGCCTGTCTGGAAAGCCTGTGTACGCAGAGCATACAGGCCGACGAAATCATCATGGTACTGGATGGTGCCGTAGGTACTGAACTGCATAGCGTACTGAACAGCTATCAGACCCGGCTGCCTCTAAAAATCGTCCCGCTGTCACAACACGTCGGTCTCGGACATGCCCTTAATGCCGGACTGGAACACTGCCAGCATGAATGGATCATGCGCATGGATACTGACGACATCTGCGCACCCGGTCGGTTTGAATACCAGTGGGCATATATCCTGGAAAACCCCGATACCGCCCTGTTCAGCGGGCAGATAGCTGAATTCAGCACAACCCCGGAACTAAGCGGCACAGTCAGGCAGGTACCTCTTACAGACACTGCCATCCGCCATTATGCTCAGTGGCGCAACCCGATTAATCACATGGCTGCGGCCTACCGCAAAAGTGCGGTACAGGCAGTAGGTGGCTATCAGCATCACCAGTGGATGGAAGATTACAACCTGTGGCTGCGCCTGCTGGCGGCCGGCTATCAAGCGGCAAACCTGCCGGAAACCCTCGTGTATGCCCGTGCCGGCCACAACATGCATGCCCGCCGGCGCGGGCTGCGCTACCTTCGCAGCGAATGGCAGCTGCTGCGTCTAAAACACCACCTCAAAAGCCAGCCATTGCTGCCGGCACTAAGCTGTTTTGCCCTGCGCGGCAGCAGCCGTCTGCTCCCCACCAGCCTGCTGGGCAACCTCTACCAACATTTGCGCCTGAACAAATAAAAAACAATTATGCGAAGTTTACTGTCCTATAAAAGCCGTCTTTTCTTCGGAACCCTGCTGGTAATGCTACTGCCACTGGCCATCATGGAGCCTATTAAAGGCTTTGCTCAGGGACGTGCTGCTTTCATCACCAGCATAATTCTTGCCGGTATTGCCCATATTCTGACAACCAAATCTTTATCTGTATTCAGCAATTTTCCCGGCAGAAAATCCGCAGTGATTGCTCTGCCGCATGCTTTCTTCTGGTTTTTCGGCATGTGGATGACGGCCAAATTCTTTAACCTGCCCTATACCGTATGGTTTTTATTCATGGCAGGCTGTCTGTCCCTGTTTCTGTGTATTTCTTATATCTATTACCGCAACAAATTCATAACAACCTACGCATACCTGCCCTACGGACGTGCCAGCAACGCCGATCAGCTTCCCAACGTCAACTGGATAAAATTAACCAGCCCTTGCCTGCCTGAGACCTCTGTCATTAACGGCATTGTTGCCGACCTGCACGAACCTGAGCTCGACAACCACTGGCAGAAATTTCTTGCCCGGCAAACCCTCAATGGCATGCCTGTCTACAATATTCGTCAGGTAGAAGAATTTCTTACCGGACGGGTTAAAATTCATCACCTATATGAAAATGATCTTGGTTCTTTGCTGCCTTCACCAACCTATGTATTGATTAAACGCGTATTCGACATCGTTCTTATCCTGCTATCCGCCCCTGTTACCCTGCCGGTAATGCTTATTACTGCCATCGCCATCAAACTTGAAAGCCCGGGTAACATCCTGTTCCGGCAAAACCGTGTAGGCCGCAGCGGCAAAGAATTTTGTATTTATAAATTTCGCAGCATGTGCAGCGATTCAGAGAAAAACGGTGCCCGCATGGCGCAACTTGGGGATGCCCGCGTCACCCGTATCGGACACATCATCCGCAAAACCCGTATCGACGAACTGCCGCAATTCTGGAACATCCTGAAAGGTGACATGAGCCTGATTGGTCCACGCCCCGAGCAAAAAGTATTTGTCGACCAGTTTATTCAGGAAATTCCCTTTTATGATTACCGCCACATTGTCAAACCCGGAATTTCCGGCTGGGCGCAAGTTACTCAGGGCTACGCTGCCGACACCGAACAAACCCAGATAAAAATCGAACATGATTTTTACTACATCAAACATTTTTCCTTCTCACTCGATATACTTATATTCTTCAAAACCCTCAAAACCATGCTCACCGGCTTCGGCGCACGCTAACCCAGCCATCCCCATACAAAACGCTACCAATAAAACCTTACCGGTAGCGTTGCAATAAACTTACAAAAACCACATAGCACAACTGCCAATAAACAGAAATTTTTACACCAGACCAGACCAGACCAAAAGCAATAAAACACATAACAGATATCAAAATAGTGATAAATGATTGCTGAATTTATCTTCCCATCCCACGGCTGCACCAGTAACGCTGATTATCTGGCTCTAGAAAAAACTCAAATACTAAAACTTATCAGAATACACCGATAAAAAATAATTAAACGTATTGTAAGTATATAAATACCTTATCGAATAAATGCAGATGACTAATGATCTGAAAAAAGATAAGCTACAATGAACTATCACAAACCGATGCAATGCTCAGGGAGCCGGCATGACCCTGTTTCTACCCTTGATTTACCTGCTCTGTGGTCTGATCGCCGGCAAATTAACCCGGGATATAAAACCTGTTTTGTCTCTGCTGCTGACAAAATTTATTATCCCTGTCGTAATTATCTATAATATAGCGACCAATTTCAGCAATATGGGCGCGGTATTAATTACCACTATTGTCGTTATGAGCATAATGCTGCTTACCGGTAAATTTCTCCGGATCAATCCGGTAAGCACCCTGTGTTTCAGCTATCTGAATATTGGCTGGCTCGGTCTTCCCATAGCAGCCTCGCTCTTTGGTAATCAGGCTGCAGCAATATTTATATCTGCCTATATCGGCAGTTCTATTGTCGGTAACTCACTTGGGGCATGGCTGCTTACCGGCATCCGGTTCAATATCAGAAAACTGATTCAGATGCCTCCCGTCATTGCCCTTATTATTGGCTGCTTACTATTACCACTGGGTAAACAAATCCGCGAGCTGGATATAATTTATTCCCTCGCTAAATTTCTGATGAGCTTTTTTGGCATGGCTATTCTTGGTATGTGGCTGGCTAAAAGCAGAATTACATTGACCGACATCAGAAACACCATTCAGACCTTCCTGAAAAAAGCTGCGGCTTATTTCTGCATCCTCTCCGCCCTGCTTGGCCTTGCCTGTCTGTGCCGGCAAAACCTTATTCTGGAAAATAGTGCCGCACTTTACTTATTTTGCCTGCTTCCTCCAGCAGCCAATATCATTGTTCTTGAAACCCACTATCTGGGTACCGGTTACTCCGTTAAACCCATTTCCTGTGGTACTTGTATCAGCATTATAGCTATCGGTATTTATGCCTTAACTATTATGACAATAAAATATATTAGTTAATTATTTACTGTTAGTTCACCCGCTCAGTTGGTAACAATTGCATCTGTTCTGCTTCCAGACATGTATATCTTTATCTTCTAATTATCATTATTTAGGGGATGATCGAACAACCATGAATTAATCAGAGCTAATGGTTCTCTAATAAGAGAAATGTAGTTCCTGTAATTTCTGAAACTTAAAGGTGCAGATAACCCAGATACATCTTTTATTCCTGATCTTTTAGCTAACATAATAGAACGCAATAAGTGAAAATCATTGGTAACTACCACGGTTTTACCTAACGGTAACACTTTATTCGCATAAACAAACTGCTGAGCAGTACGTGTTGATTTATCTTCAAGATAAACCCTTGAGGCATCAATCCCGTTATCAATTAAATAACCTGCCATAACACTTGCTTCTGTTGCCGGTTCCCCTTCTCCTTGTCCTCCGCAAACAACAACTTTGGTATTAGGGTTATTTTTCAAATAAACCAGAGCTTTATCTAAACGCCCTTTTAAAACAGGATGAGGTACTGCAGGATTACCCATTACCTGAGCACCTAAGATAACCATAGTATCAGCATTGTCTGCTGCTTTTTGCCGGGCATAGAGATGAATAATGACATTACAGATAATAAAATAAGCTAAAACAATTATTACAAACCACTGAACCAATTTATAAATATTCATAATGCTCTTATTCATAACTTTCCGTAAAATAATTGTTAATCAGTTCTATAAATTAAAAACAAAAAACACAATAACGTAAAATATTCCAGGAACTATAGCAACTAATTAGCATTTTATCACTTAATAATTTTACAATGAATATCAAAACATAATTCCTGTCTCCTGCTATTAATTAATAATCTCTGATAAAACTGTCATGATTATTCAAGAGACAGCTTTTGCTTTAACTGCGCTGTGCAATCTCTGGCCATCTGTTTATACTCATTAGCTTTAGCTTTTGAAATAGTTTATCTGTAAGTTATTCAACAATAGTAGCTATGCTTCTATTGTTGAAATTATTAAGAGAGAATTACATGCACAATCAACCGGGCTTGGAGAAGCATATGCACGTATCGGAACAAGATAAAGTGGCTTTTAGAACAGTGGCAATAGCAGTGATAGCAAAATTAGCAACATGGCCGAAACAACTGTAATTACCCGCCAGATAGATTTAAATGAATACAAAGGAAAAACATTTTTCGTAGTATGAGCCTATTATCGCTAGATTATCAATCAGCAATTAGAAGTTTGAATTGGGATAGCAAAAACAATATACTGAATGGATGTATTTTAAAGAATCAGGTAATCCACCAGTAGAGTTTGATAGATAGTTACCTAGATTTTGTTTTTTTAGAGGCTAAAGTGCGTTATGATCATTTATTTACATAAATTAATTTAATACTGGAATTGCTATCATGGACTATTAAACATTATCAAAAAATAATGTTGCAAGAAAAAAGCAAGATAAATTATGTAGACAAAATTACCTTGCTCAATACTGTTGGTTGTAGGTGACTAAAAAGGGATACCGTAATTTTCTAATAATAAAGAAAATTACCCTAATTTATACACAATTTATATCCCACTATTAAAATAACATAGATCATTAATTATAAAAAATTTAATTTTTGATATCTGTTTTTATCCTAAAAAGTATTTATCGCTTATAATATGTATAGAACATGTTTATAATATTTTGAACATCCAACAACAATATCTATACAAAGAACAAAATTGGTATTATGGTTTGAATTTTATTATTTTCTGATATCACGCCTAACATATCGATAATATACACTACCCTAAAGCCATAAAATTAATTTATTTCTTTTATGATATGGGATTTTTTCTATCACTTTTATGTAAAAATTTATCTCTAAGACTTATTAAATTATAATTAAGATCAAAGTCTTTGTTTAAATAATCACAAATTACTTTATATTTAAAATTTTTAAACATTAAGTTAAAATTATTATCTTTAAATTAACTAATATAAAATAAATTAGTTCGATAATATCTTGTTTATCTTCTTAATCATAATTCTCTCTTAAATAAGACTGAACTTGCGACTATGTTTTAATATCATTCTTATATAATTCAGTATTATAAATTGAATTATTAACAAATAGATTTCTATAAAAATAATTAAATAACTGCTCTCTAACCGCATAAGCTTCAGTTTGACTTATTGCTTTGATAGTAAAAAAGACATCTTCACAAATTTTAAGGTCATAATCATAATAAATATTATCCCAAAACAAAAAATGCTTAAATAACATCCCTGAGAAATGAAAGCTTTTCTCGATAGAATTTTTAAGAATATCCTCCCATCAAAAGTCAACATTTCTTTAAAAATATTAATTTTCGTAATACGATTAAAACTACCATAAACTATAATGGGAATTTGTTTGTTGCCGATGATTTAACATTTTTTCTAAAAAATCGCTGTATAAATATCATCGCTGTCTAAAAAACAAATAAACTCCCCCGTTGCATAATTAATACCTTTATTACGAGTAATTGATACACCATAATTATCTTGATGAAAAGCTATTGCTCTATTGTTATTTTACAATAATTGTCAACAAATTCTCCTGTTTCATCTATAGAACCATTACTTAATAATAATTTGGTAATTTAGATAGGTTTAAGCTTCTATTAATTTCAACATTTCTTCAATAATATCCATTGTATTGTATGCCGAAATAATAACAGGTATAAGTGGGGTATTGTTCATATAAACCTTAATCACAATTAGCTAAAAAATATTATTAATAAATTACACTTTTAAAATTTTATGTTTTAGATATAACATATAATAAAAAAAGGAACGAAAATATTTATGCTGCCGTAACAAATATTTTGAATAACGTCGTAATGTAGATGGATTGTTAGCTAATAACAGTTTTGTATTTTTCCATGGTGAATCATATATATATTTTTTATAGATTGGAGTTAAATGCAGTTTAAACCAAGGTTTACATCCCGCAGTATAATGTATAATAACTGCTCCTTTTTCGACTGCTTCCTTTTCGACTTTTTGTTTATTTTCAAAACTTTGAGCTGTATATAATATACTATTGAATTTTTTTGGAACAAAATAAATTTTATCTTTTAATAAAATATTTAATACATCTTGATCTGGAAATTTATACTCAATTCCTTCATTTAACAAATTAAGTGCCAGTTTAGTTATATTAGCTTCATTCCAATTTTCAAGATTATATAGCATAACTCCTGAATTAAAATAACTACCATATTCTAATTGAAATTTTTTGCACTGAGAAACTTGAGTATTTTCAACATCAGCTACGGCCGCAATAATTTTATCATTAAGATCTGTATTGAAAAGTTCATCTAACGAAGATAGGCAAATTGTGTCACTATCGATATAAAGTAATTTCTTTACATTCTGGGATATAATTAAAGGTGCAATAATACGTAAGCAAGCGGAAATAGGAAAAAATTTTGTATTATTTGAATGAATTCTAAATTTATTATTAATTGAATATTGAGTAATTGAAACAAATTTTGATGATAGCTCAGCTATTTTAGATTGATTTTCAACACTTACATTTTGCATAAATAAATGAAAATGTAATTCTCTGTTTGGATTATTATGAATAATAGAATACATATTAATGCCAGCGGGAAAAGCATATTTATCATCAAAACAAAGTAAAACATGTAATGGATTATCAACTTCTTTACCATTGAAAGCGATAACTTTTTTATCTTCAACACACCCTTTTATATCAATCATTACCAATTCCATATTATTGAACAAGTTAATAGTTCATTAAAAAATAAATACTCAATTAGCTAAAAATAATTTTTAATTTGATATAAACAAATTAAAACTGATTCTTTATGTAATTTTTATACATGTAATTCTCATTATTACTGAATTTCTGAACTGCTAAAAATTTTATAGTTATTGCATCTTTTCTAGAGATATAATCATTTTTGCTGCATTGTTTGATAATATTTTCTATATTATCAATCTCATTTTCACTAATCCTTCTAATACCCTTCTCGTCAAAAAATTGCCCTATTTTACTTGCTCCAATGTAAATAGGGATGGTTTGAGTTGCGAAGCAGTTAGTTAATTTTTCAGTAAAACAGTAAGGCGATATTTCATTCTCAAAAATAATTGAATAACGGTAATCTCGTAATGTTTCATACGGGCCTATAAATTGGCCACTATCAAATAGACCATAAGTATCAACATTAGGATTATTTTTTAATTTATTCACCATTAAAATTCTTTTTAAATGTAGATCACATAATTTTATTCGATGATAACAGAATTCTTATTCGATGATAATATAGATATGCTTTTACATTTTTCATAAAATAAATTAGGTCGAAATATTTCATCTAGGCCTGGTAACAAAACAAAATAAAATCCCTAGAGAAAAGCTTTTTTAGCACAAAAAGGCACAAATCGAGCACTTGGTATATTATTAGTATTTTTCATCATAAGTGAATATTAAATCAAAATTTTTTTCTAATCCTTGATATTTTGAAAAAATTTCATAACTATCTGGTTTGATACCTTTTATCTCAACTAAAGCACCAAAACGGCTGGTTGGAGAGCCTACCGTTTCCAACATTTGCCTATGAGTATAAATATGTAGTACATCGAAAAAATCATCGATTCATAAAATATTTGATAGGAATAGTGTTACTGAAATTGGATTACATAAATTAACCAAAGAATATAATAAAGACAAAAAACATTTTTGTTTAGGTATCTGGGATAAAAAAACAGAGGAGGCCGGATTAGTATATAGTATATATGAACAAACTTGTGGACAACCATTTAAGGTTGAGATCAGATTGGATTATGATATTCTTTTATCAGAAATAGCTTTAAATAAAATTCAAAAATTTTGTCTTGCTTTGTCTGAGCAATTTGATGGAACATATATTATGGTTAATAATAATTATGAAATTGAAAAACAAATTTTTCTCGATAGACTTTCGGCTGCATGGATGATTTACTTACCTGAAGTTCAGTTATCCCATAATATGGTTCCACAGACGTTTGATGTGATTAGCGGCACAAACCATGAAGAGCAGGCAGCTGGATCACTAGTTATTACCGTACCACATTTTTTTGATGAAAAAAATATAGATGATATTAAAGCGGTAAATCGTGTCGATACTAAGTTACATGAATTAGGTTTATTACCCCTTTATGCAGATATATAAAGATAAAGGGATGATGAATTTCATGAAAGATTATAATTATTAGTTCATTCCTTTGTAACAAATGTGGTAAATATTGTCAGAAAATTGGAAATAGTCTCAAAAAAAAATTTTCTGATCGTGGTGATTCAACGTACATACATTTTGTGAAGTGACAAAATTATGTAATATCTATAAAAATTGTTCTATAAGTAATCATGTTGAAGACTGTTATCATCATTAGGGCAAATTTGCAAAAATAAATTTGATAATATGCAAATAACTATAATTTTTACATGAGTTGTATATTGATCTAGAATTAAAATTTACTTTCGGTAAAGAATTTTATTTAATACTAAATTAATATTTTTTATATGCTAATGATAAAATTTAAAATACGTGTGCCGGCCAAATATGTCTGTGTCTCATACTGATAAATTCAGCATATTTGCAGCTGTCGGCCGGTTCTTTGTACATTAAATTTAATTAATTCTGATTTTTTTCTGCAATTCCTTTACGCAATCTCTGGCAGCCTGTTTAAGCTTACCTGCCTGCGGGTCAAGAAATCTCTGGTTAACAAATCGCTCATATTCTTTCAGATTACCAATCAGGGATTTATTCTGAAAAATTTTATATTCGCCATTCAAATAAGCTGCAAAGATAGTTTTTCTTTTAGATGTACAATTTTTCCGGTAAGCAATATTTTTAATCTTTTTAAGATCAAGACTTAACCATTTGAGCTCAAGATTTTCCGGCAGATATCTGATTTGAGTTTTTCTCAGGTCGATGCCTTCTTCAAGTTTCAGATTTTCTGGTAATTTTTTAATTTTGGTATAATTTAACAGCAGTTTTTTACCGACCTGCAAATTTTTGGGTAACTTTTTAATTTTGCTGCTACACAATACCAGATTCTCCCAAACATGGAGATTATCAGGCAAGCGAGAAATTTTTGTTACGTTAATATATAAATTTTTTATCTCAGTAAAATTCGAGGGTAGCTTTTTTACTGGTGTACAGGCTAAATTTATTCCATTGACTATATTAAAATGACTGGAAATTTTTTTAATTTTGGTACCCGATAAGTTTAGCTCACCTCCCACTGAAAGATTTTTAGGTAATTGTTTAATTGACGTCCTCTCAATAGATAATTGTCCGCCAACAGTCAGCTTTGCAGGCAATCTTTTGATTTTTGCGTCCTCCAGATTCAGATTTTCATTTACAGTCAGCTTTGCAGGCAGTTTTTTGATTTTTGCTTCCAACAAATCCAGATTCCCTTTTACAGTCAGCTCTGCAGGAAATTTTTTGATTTTACAGCTATTCAGGTCCAGACTGGATTGTATTTTTAAATTTTTTGGTACTTTCTTAATTTTATTACAACTTAGATCCAGGCTAATGCAAGTAGCTTTAAAATTTTTAAGTAACTGATTGATTGTACTGCACTCTCTCAATGCTAAACATCCATTGACTCTTAGATTAGCAGGTAATTTTTTGATTTTTGTTCCAGACAAATCCAGATTACCGTTCACCGTCAGATTATCCGGTAATTTTCTGATTTTCGTGTAGCTTAAGTCCAGATCAGCTTTTACCTGTACATCTTTTGGAAATTTCTTAATTTTGGAAGACAGAATCAGGCTACCATCTACTTTCAGATTTTCAGGTAACTTTGTGATATCAGTATGACCCAAATTAAGACTACCCTTGATAGTAAACTTTTTCGGTAGTTGGGTAATTCTGGTTGAAGAAATATCTAAGTCTCCGGCAACTATCAAAGTTTCCGGTAATTCCAGTATATAAGTATTTTGTAAAGATAAATTGCCGTTTATTGTCAGATTTTCTGGTAGCGACTGCACATAGCTGAAGGATAAATCTAATGCACCGCCTATTATAAGCTTTTCCGGCAACGTAATTATTTTGGTATAAGAGGCGTTTAGTTCTCCATGAACCACCAGATTGTCCGGTAATATACTGATTTCTGTACCAGATAGATTCAGATTCCCATAGACAATCAAATTATCCGGTAAATTTCTGATTTTTGTTTGAGAAATATCCAGATTGCCTTTAATAATTAAATTGTCAGGCAGTGATTTTAGACAGGGTTGATAAAAGCACAGATTATCCAGTACCCGGATAACATCATTCTCAACCTTATATTTAATGTTTTTTTGATTTAATATTTCGATAAATTTTTTCATTGATTTAGTATGTTAGCATACTGGTAAAAATTAAGGGAAGGTAACTTAGTTGCATACATTTCCAGAAAGCTGGTATTAATATCATGCAGTTTCAGTATATATTTTCAGTATAAATATCTATTTCTAATTAAAAAATTACAAAGCTGAATAAGTACTTTGACTTTATCCGGTCTGGTTTTATTGTCAGCCAGTATTCAATATATTAAGTTTTATGAGTACTGAGTTTTTTCTGCAATTGCTCTACGCAATCCTTGGCTGCCTGTTTAAGTTTACCAGCCTGCGGATCAATAAATCTCTGGTTAACAAATTGCTCATACTCTTGCAGGGTACCAATCAGGTATTCATTCTGAAAGATTTTGTATTCACCATTCAAATAAGCTGCAAAAATGGTTTTTCTTTTAGCTGTACAATTTTTCCGGTAAGCAATATTTTTAATCTTTTTAAGATCAAGGCTTAACCATTTGAGCTCCAGATTTTCCGGCAAAAATCTGATTGAAGTTTTTTTCAGGTTTATACCATGATCAAGTTTCAGGTTATTCGGTAGCTTTTTAATCCGGGTATTATTTAACAGTAATGTTTTACCAACCTGCAAATTTTGGGGTAATTTTTTAATCCGGCTATTATTCAGATCCAGACAATCCTCAACATTGAGGTTATCAGGCAAACGGGTAATTTTAGTTTCCTCTATTACCAAATTTTTTATCTCGGTAAGATCCTGAGGTAATTTTTTTACGTTAGTCAAAGTTAAGTCCAGCCCATTGACTACATTAACATGACTGGGAATTTTTTTAACTCGGCAACCCCATAAATACAGCTCACCTCCTACTGAAAGTTTTTTAGGTAGTTTTTTAATCGGTACCAGCAAAAAAGATAAATTGCCACCAACATGCAAACTTTCAGGCAATTTTTTTATTTTTGCGTCATCCAGGTTCAAATTTCCGTTTATATTCATTTTTTTGGGAAATTTTTTGATTTTGCATTCATTCAAATACAGATTGGATTGGATTTTTAAATTCTCTGGTATTTTTTTGATTTTATTAAAGCACAAATCCAGACTAGTGCATATAGCTCTAAAATTTTTAAGTAACTGATTGATTTTTACACAGCTTTCTAGCCCTAAACATCCATTGACTCTTAGATTAGCAGGTAATTTTTTAATTTTTGTTCCTGATAAATCCAGATCTCCGTTCACCGTCAGATTATCCGGTAATTTTCTGATTTCTGTAAAACGTAAGTTTAAATTATTTTTTACCTGGATATTCTTTGGTAATTTCTTAATTTTGGAGGCAGCCAGAATCAGGCTACCATCTACTTTCAGATTTTCAGGTAACTTTGTGATACGGGTATTACTCAAATCAAGATCATCGGTTATATGCAGATTAGCAGGCAGAGTATTGATACCGCTTTTTTCCAGACAAAGACTGCCTTTTATCGTAAATTTTTCTGGTAATCGGGTTATTCTGGTTGAAGAGGCATCCAGGTCTCCGGCAACAACCAAATTCTCCGGTAATTCCAGTATATAACTATTCTGTAAATATAAATTACCGTTTATTGTCAGATTTTCTGGTAGCGACTGAATATAGCTATAGGATAAATCCAGCGCACCACCAACAATTAGCGTTTCCGGTAAAACTTGTATTTTGGTACGAGAGGCGATAAGTTTGCCCTGAACCACCAAATTTTCCGGTAACACTCTGATTTGTGTACCAGATATATTCAGCCCCCCGCGAAAAATCATATTTTCCGGCAGTTTACTGATTTTAGTATGGGAGATATCCAAATTACCGCAGACAATCAGGTTATCCGGTAACTGGCTGATTTTTGTTTGGGAGATATCCAGGTCACCTTCAATAATTAAATTATCCGGCAGTGATTTAAGTGGATTTTGACAAAAGCACAGATTATCCGCTATGCGGATAATGTCATTTTCAACTGTATATTTAATATCTTTTTGGTTTAATATTTCGATAAAATTTTTCATTGATTTAGTATGTTAATCATACTGGTAAGGTTTATTAACCATAACTTAATGTAAATATTCAGATTCAATCTACTTAGAGCAGCATTAACTGATAAATAATTGAAATTATCATTATATACAGTTTCAGTATACATTGTTTTAATGATTTTTTCAGCACATATGTTTTTTAAAAAAAATTAATAAAACGAATACAAATATTCTGACCGAAACCAGAGCTGTTTTTGTGGTTAAAATAAAAGTAATAAAAAATTAAATAAGACTATATTATAAAATTAATCATCTCCAGTAGGGTAAGTAATTTACTAATATATTAATTTATCAGCCCAATCAAACTGTAACCTGAATCGTAATATTTATTAAATTTTGATGAAATACCCATATATTTACTTTATTTGTATTAATATGCAGCTATATTAGCGTTGTTTCGAGGTTTCTTCATTGATGATTTTTTTGTATTGCTCAAATTCTTGCATTAAATGTTCTTTTGGCATTGTCATCAATCTTTTCATATGATCTATTTCCCTCATACATGCTTGTGCTGAGTCTTGGTTTTCAAGTATTTCACTTTGATAGAAATTTGTAATTTTACTTACATATTCTGGGCCATCTTTTTTAGTATGTTTAGTATGTTTAAAATCTTCAAAATCTTCGTTTAACTCTTTAAATTTATTGTCATAATATTCTTTTGCTTGCTGTTTCATTTTTTCAAAGATGTTTAGATTTTTTTGTGTTATATAAATCTTACCAGAAGATGTAAAATCTTCGTCTTTTTCTTGACTATGTATATTATGTCGAAATGCAGTTTTAGATTTATTATATGGATTAAACATATATCTTCTAGTTTGGTTTTGATTTCCTTTTTCAAAAATTATCCGATAATTTAATTCGCACTCCCAACCATCATACTTGTGTTCAACAGATACCAAATCCCCTTTTTGCGTTATCCATATTCCACTTTTACGTTTGTATTCAGGGTTAGCAGGCTGCTTTAAAAAATTCCCTTCAAGTACTAAAACGTCAAAAGTTTTACCTTTATAAAAAGCACCTGATGTATTTTCAGTATTAGACCAGCTTAACTTTGAATCAGGAATAACTATATCTATTGCATCTTTGTAACGATGGACTTTAATTTTATCAAATAACTCATTTTTATATTCATTACTTAATAATTCCTTTTTAATTGGTTTATCATTTGAAAACCAAACACTGGTATTAAAGGCACCTCCTTTTACTAAGCGTAATTTAGTCTTAACTGTACGTTCAAATTTATCAGTTTCTATGTCAAGTTCTCGATAGGCCAAATGACTAAATCTATCTATATAACCATTTGAATTTTTATCAAGACCATGTAGTGTATTAGAGAATTTCGCCCCTCTATTTAAAAAAACAGGAACATATTCATCATGGTCAACATAAAAACTCTTGGAGTTGCTAAAAGAAAAATCTGGATAATGAAGATAAATACCTTCAAGAAAATACTCTAGATTGCCTTTTTTTAAAGATTCAGGGATATCAAAGTTTATAATCCGATTATTTTTATCAAATTGTAAATTTGTTGCATAAGCAACTTGGGTTTTCGTGACATAAACAGTATCCTCGTATGTTATTCTTAAAATACTTTTCAATGAAAAAAAATCCGGCGAAAACAAATCCGGCGGCCCGCTTTTTGTTTTATGTTTTGTGAAGAGAGGATTCGTTCTATAACTTTTATCATTTTTATTAGTTTTAGGGTAATAGTGGGCTATAATTTTAATATTCTTTGGCGGAAAGTTTTTCTTTAAATCTTCATTTTCTGCATGAGTTAAAAAAGGTTTATAAAAATCGTCAATTTGTAAACTAAAATGTAAAGATTTATTGGTGTCAGAGCTATTTGCTAACTCATCAGTACCATAAGTTACGTATTCCCCATGAATAGAACATGAACTTAGTAAAAAAGCCAGCAGCAACGAGGTTATAAAAAATATTATTCTTTTCATATACAGTCAACTAATTAAATATTTGATATTATTAAAATAAAAAATATCGGTCTAATAAATTAGAACAAGAACTTAGTAAAAAAGTCATCAACAACGAGGTTATTAAAAATATTATTCTTTTCATATACATCTGCATAATTAAATACTCCATATTATTAAGTAGATGACTAAATACAAAATGCTAATTTAATAATCACAAGCTGATATTTGGTATTCATAATATTTGCATACTATACTGTTAAATTAGTTTAAATACAACATTGATATAAAAATCGGTCAAATAATATAGACCGATCTTGCTATTTACAAATTGCTTAATTTATCCGAAGTGTATAAATGGTGCCGAATCTGGTTTAAAGCTATCTTTAAATTCATTTAATACAACAGACGCAGGCGTGCTATAATCGCCTTGTACGACAATTTCTGTATATCTTTAAAAGCACTAGTGTTGATTTCGCTAGCTATAATCTAAAAAACTGATTCTGCAGATTTAAATTGAGACAGACATTTTGCCGGTCTTTAAATAAAGGCTGTTTACAATCATAGTTATTTTCACTTTGTGTATCTTTTTCAGAATAATGATGAGTATTAAGAGTTAACCGATAGAAAAATGACTTATCCTTAACTTGCTTATTAACAGCCGCAATATCATGCACAAATATTAATGTCTCAATCTTCCGATTATGAAGAACATTGTTAAAATCAAAAAAGTTATTTTAGTTTTTAAAATGTATATTATTAAATAATAAATATAAACTTTCAATTTATTAATTAGTTATATATTTATCAGTAGCCGGTTTTCAGCAAATATTCAATCTGATTTTTTATCTGCTATATCTGCATAATGGTTTATCTGGTTTTATTTGCCGCTGTATTTCAAGTCATATTTCTATCAGATTTCTGTTTTATCACTCCTGTCCAGTTCAGTTATTGCCGTTTGAACAGAAATAACTTTTGTCAGAGGTACCGGATATTTTTTGTTGTGTCACCTCATCTGTGCGTCTCAGCACTTTACTGTTGTAAAGATACAGCAGATGCTGGTTTTTTTAGTGTATCTTCTACCCCGCATCAGCTTAACTATGATTATAAACAAGATATACTTATGGATTTCTGGTTGTTTACATACCGGTTATTTGTTGTATTTCGATGAAAAATTATTACGGATAATTTATGGCTATTCTGGTAACAGGTGGTGCCGGCTTTATTGGCTCTCACACGACTGTACAATTACTTAATGCCGGCTACAATGTGATTATTATTGATAATCTGTGTAATGCATCGCCAGTGGTACTCGAGCGTTTAAAACAGATTACCGGTAAAGAGGTAACTTTTTATCAGGGCGATATTCGCGACCGTACGCTGCTGCAACAGGTATTTAAACAGCACAGTATTGAGCATGTGCTGCACTTTGCCGGCTTAAAAGCAGTCGGTGAAAGTGTACGGGAGCCGCTGAAATATTATGATAATAATGTCAGTGGCAGCCTGATTCTGGTTGAAGAAATGGCCAAAGCAGGTATTTTCAATCTGGTTTTCAGTTCCTCAGCTACAGTTTACGGTACACCGGCTTCGGTTCCGATTGATGAAAATGCGGCTACCGGTGGAACCACCAATCCGTACGGAACATCTAAATATATGGTAGAGCGGATGTTAACGGATATACAGGCAGCAGATGCGCGCTGGAGTATGACATTACTGCGTTATTTCAATCCGGTGGGCGCACATGAATCCGGATTAATTGGTGAAGATCCGAATGGCATTCCGAATAATTTATTACCGTATATCTGTCAGGTAGCTGTTGGCAAGCTGACACAGCTATCGGTATTTGGTAACGATTATCCTACTACTGATGGTACCGGTGTCCGTGATTATATTCATGTAATGGATCTGGCTGACGGCCACTTAAGTGCCATGCGCGTTACCAATAATCAGCCCGGTGTACATATTTATAATTTGGGTACAGGGCAGGGTTATTCGGTACTGGAAATCATACATGCGTTTGAACAGGCCAGCGGCAAAAAAATTCCTTATCAGATTGTCCCGCGCCGGGCAGGAGATATTGCTGTGTGCTATGCCAATCCTGAACGCGCAGCCGAACAACTGGGTTGGACAGCTCAGCGCAGTTTGACCAGTATGATGGCTGATGCATGGCACTGGCAACAGCTCAATCCACAGGGCTACAACAGCCACAATGAATCTAATATCAGCTTATTATAAACACTTAACCCACTGATATTTCAGTGGGTTAAGTGTTTTCGGTTTTTGAGTTTTGATGCAAAAATTTAACGCTAATCGTTACGCCGCTCCTGAAAGTAGATTTAGATAAAAGATGTTTGAGGTCATTACCGGTTAACTATCTCTAACTAACTGGTGAGTCACATTATAATATAATGAGAATTATTATCAATAACAATTTGGTAATTTTTACAATTTGTTTTTCTGGTCTCTATTCCAACACCTGATCTGCGTATAATAAGTATTCCTGCATTCGCCCGGACAAAGCTTGTTTTCGGTATAATTGCCCACAATTTGCTTTTCTGATTAAATCTTTCTCTGTCTGTGCTTTTGTCACAACTTAATTTTTGACAGCTCATGCCTATCTCTACTCAAACCGCGCAACTTGTTCACCAACAGCTACTGGCCGAAAACGAATTGGCTGTAGCTGATTTTACCCGTGCACTCTCGCTAATGGGAGCACATCATATTGATTATGCTGATATTTACTGCCAGCGCAGTACCTATGAAAGCTGGCATCTGGAAGAAGGCATGGTCAAATCAGGCAGTTTTCAGATTGAGCAGGGCGTCGGTGTTCGTGCGGTAAGTGGTGAAAAAACTGCATTTGCTTACGCCGACAATCTGAATGTGCAGGCATTAACAGATGCAGCACAGGCCGTACGGGCAATTGGGCAGGCCGGTCAGCAGCGCTCAGTGGGACTAACTTCTCTGCCGTCAGTCAAACCGCTGTATGCAATGGCTAATCCGATGCTTAGTCTGGATGCCGGAGAGAAAGTAGCCTTATTACAGCGTGTGGAGACACTGGCAAAAGCTGCTGATCCGCGTATTGTGCAGGTAATGGCCGGGCTAGTATGCGAGCATGAACTGATTTACCTGGCGCGACTTGACGGCCGGATACACACTGATGTCCGCCCGCTTGTCCGTTTATCTGTTACTGTGATTGCCAAACAGGGAGAAAGGCGCGAGCAGGGCAGCAGTGGCGGAGGGGGTCGCTTTGATCTGGGTTATTTTGATGAAGCCATGCTCAAATCATATGTAGATACAGCCGTTGCTCAGGCACTGACCAATCTGGAAGCCCGTCCGGCACCTGCTGGTCAGATGACGGTGGTACTGGGCAGTGGATGGCCGGGTGTATTGTTACATGAAGCTGTAGGTCATGGTCTGGAAGGTGATTTTAACCGCAAAGGAACCAGTGCGTTTGCCGGCCGTTTAGGTGAACGCGTAGCGGCTAAAGGTGTGACTGTTGTTGATCAGGGTAATATTGCCGAACGCCGTGGTTCGCTGAATATTGATGATGAAGGCAATGCTACACAGCGTACGGTACTGATTGAAGATGGTATTTTATGCGGCTATTTACAGGATGAAACCAATGCACGTTTAATGGGTGTCCCCGTGACCGGTAATGGCCGGCGTGAAAATTACGCCTCAGCACCGATGCCGCGCATGACCAATACTTATATGGAAAACGGCCAGCTTAATCCGGAAGAGATTATTGCCTCGGTCGATAAGGGCTTGTATGCAGTTAATTTTGGCGGCGGACAGGTAGATATTACCAGTGGTAAATTTGTATTCAGTGCTTCGGAAGCCTGGTGGGTTGAAAACGGTAAGCTGCAATATCCGGTAAAAGGAGCCACCATTATTGGCAGTGGTCCGGAAGTATTAAAACACGTTAGTATGATAGGCAATAACAGTAGTCTGGACAGTGGTGTAGGTATCTGCGGTAAAGACGGGCAAAGCGTGCCGGTAGGTGTGGGACAGCCCACGCTGCGTATTGATGCCGGTCTGACTGTGGGCGGCAGCCAGACATAATTCACCTGAACAGCAAACACCATAACGGAGACAAATTACTGTGTCCGTTATGCTGTTTGTTTATGCGGATATATATTTATTTATCGTAAATTACATCTGAATTTCCCGATATTAATATGCATATTCTCATTGCACTTATTGAAATCAAATCTGCTTTTTCAGGTATCAGTTATTGATTACAATGATCCGCCAGTGCTGCGCAGCAAATAACCGGAAAACAGCAATCCGATAGGTATCAGATTTATATTATTGTGATACTGACATCAATGCTAATCTGCAGTATCAGACAATTTATTCAGCAATAATTACTGCCGAATATTCCTGACACAATAAACTATTAATAAAATTTTTATCTGAATACCGTTTTTTTATTAGGTACAACTGAATAAATTTATTATTTCAAAGCAATCATATAAAATGAACAAGAAAACTGATAGCCTATAACCATATTACTCAGCATTACAATTTATTACACACTTCATAATATCAATCCGAATCATGCTATCAGGCGAAATTGTTTCTGCTATAGAAAAAATTATGTAGAAAAATAATATTTATTTATCTGAATATAGTAGTAATATCAGTTAATTATTCTGATAAATCATTTTATTTTTAATTTTTCTATTCTCAATTATTCAGAAAGTACTCAATATGTCTTTTATCATAAAAAACAAATCCAGACTAAGCCTGAGAAAATTCCTGATAATCAGTTTTTTCTTAAGTTTCAATATGAATTTTGCCATGGCTCAGGATGTTTTAGTTGATAGTGCACAACAGGCACGGATACGTATCTTCGGGCAGAATGGCAAACCGACTAATATGAAATACAGTTTTCAGGGGCATGAGGTAAAAGAATCAACCGGTGGTACCTTAGGCGGATCACTTGCTTCATCATTAGGCTTGGCTCGTAACAGCACCATTGGTATACCGGCAACGGCTACTTTGGATACAATGAAACGACATAATCATAATTTGTCTAAGCTGTACTACCGTGAATTCACCATTCCAGCTAATGTACCGATTACCATATCCAATGCCATTATTGGTCTGACCAATGTTAATAATACTCATAACGATGGCAAAATCATTTCCTATCAGCCCTCCTGCCAGAGTAACAAACTTACTTTTGTAGCCGAACCGGGTAAAGATTACGAGGCCATCGCGGCATCTGCATCAGCCCAATGCGGGGTTATTCTGCAAGAAGTGCATCCGGACGGCACAACTACATCACTCATTAGGGGTGATTAAGCGATCTGCTGAAACCATAAACCAGCACTCAGCGTTTCAAAATTATTTTATTTATATATTAATACAATAACCTGTTAATTTTTCCAGTCTTGCTAGCGTATTGTCTGAGGCTGGAAAATTCTATTTTACTGACATATCATAAAATTTATTCAATAAAATTACATTTTATATTAAAACCAATATACCTTGAGATATATTTTTCTTATTATCAGATTATCCATGAAGCGGATTTCAAATTTCCGGTTGAGAAAACTGGTATGTTTAGTGGTAATACATTCTGATAAATTGTAAAAAAAGCAGATCAAGGAGACAAAGGAAAATATTGATAACATAAAAAATAATCAATAATAAGACTGAGATTTATGCAAAATGATATACAGACTTTGAGAAAATAAATAAAGCAAAATATTCTATTTCTTTCTTAGGGATTACAATGAAATTTAAACTAGTACTGTTTATATTATTAGGTTTAGTTTTTACCCTGCAAAATGTTTATGCTAATTCTGATGAAGATTTAGATACTATTCCGGAAGAATATCGATTTCCCAAATATAATAACATTATTCATCCGCCAATTAATATTGAATATAAAGGCCATAAAGGAACGGCGATGTTTCTGAGTAATATCTTTGAAGATGGAAGGCGTAATTTAGAGGTATATTTTTTAACAAATAATAATAGAGAATTAAATAAAGCATACGAACTTTATACATATCAATATGGTGATGAAGAACTAGTAAGTGCTTTTGAATATGCTAATAAAAAACAGGCGACAAATACATTTACATTTTACTTAAAGATACTATAGAGCCAAATATAACGTACAGTTATAGCTTTATTGAATTACCTTTATTTATAGAAGATGATGGTATTTTAAGGGCGTTATTTTTTTAGGGGATAATAGAGCTATATCAAATATTATTTGTGTCGATGATTTTGAAACCGATAGACGCTGTGAATTTTCAACGAAAGAGAGATTGATAAAATATCTTAAAAAATCATGGCGTTAATTTGCATACCCTGACGACATTTCTGGCATAATGTAATATATTATTACTCAATACATTTCTAATATCACTATATATTGACATATCGACAAATCAGATTTAAAAAATCATTGTCAGAATGAAATATGATTAAATAAAGATTTATTGTGAAATAGAGTTGTTCAGGTTGATTTAACTGAAAAGGCCAAGTTACAGACTTATATTTATGAGTGCCTTTAAAACTCAAGCAAAAAAGTTTATTTGAGAATTAATATCTGTTATTTTTCTGTTCTGGCATTTATCTGCTTACTTCATACAAAAAAGTGGTTGTATTTGCCGGAATTATTTGTCCAGAAATACAACCACTTGATTAAGCACTGTAGCTTAGTTAGATTCTTCTGCTGCCTGTAAATCGCTATATGGAGCAGCTTTTGTATCAGAATTTGTAGCAGCGCAGGCAGTCAGTAACAGGGCAGCTAATACTGCACCGATTCCTAATAACTTTTTCATTATGTGTGTCCTTTGAGGTTGGTTTGAAAAACTATTTCAATAATCTAGCTTAACTTTTCCAAGATAACAATTGATCCATGCGAATTTTGCATTTTACAACTGATAAAATATCCTTTTTACGACACTAATTTATCCCAATACCGCTACCATTCCGGGCTATATCTATACCAGATTAACTGGTATGAAGTCTAACGGCTGGTACTGGTATGTGACGTTTCCACACCGGTATTGATCTCTCCGTACACCTGGGTTTGCCCTTTCCCTTTACCTGTGCCATCGCCAGCACAGCCTGTCAACGCCAGCAGGCTGCATAATAAACTTAAAGACAAGAATTTTTTCATTATATAGTCCTTTAATTAGAGGGTTAACTTAATAACTCTTCATGAGTCTAACATAATGCGATGCTGAATATAATAGAAATTCACGTTCTTTTTCCGTTAACGGGCGAATTTGCTGTACCGGAGAACCCAGATACAGATAACCGCTCGCCAGACGTTTGCGCGGAGGCACCAGACTGCCGGCACCAATTATCACATCATCCTCAATAATCGCATCATCCAGAACAATCGAATTAATCCCCACCAACACCCGGTTACCAATCGTACAGCCATGCAGATTAACATGATGACCTACAGTAACATCCTCACCAATCACCAATGGTGAGCCATCCGGTTTGGCTGCTGTTTTGTGGCTGACATGCAGCATACAGTGATCCTGAATATTGCTTCTGGCACCAATACGCATACTGTTCACATCTGCGCGAATCACCGCAAACGGCCACACAGATACTTCTTCCTGCAAAATTACATCCCCGATAACCACAGCCATATCATCTATATAACAACTATCGGCAATTTGTGGTTGCGTATCTAAATAAGAACGAATATTGTTTTTCATGTTTTTGACCTTATCCTGTTACATTATGCAATATTATTTATAGCAGAAGATAAATATAAGCTCCTGCTCTTTCCACCCGATTTACCTGAAAAACCGCAAATTTACAGGTATTTTTCTCTTGAGAATACTATGTCTGAAAATGTTTTGTTGAATCTGGATAGTGAACCCCGTTTCGATGCCATTAAGGCTGCAGATATTGAGCCGGCAATGACTGAAGCTATGCAGCAGGCTGCTGCCGCTATCACCGCCTTGAAAGCTGAGCCTGATGCCAGCTGGAATAACACCGTAGAAGCTTTAACCAGTATTACTGAACGTGTTGGTCGTATCTGGAGTGTTGTTGCCCATCTAAACAGTGTGGCAGATACACCTGAATTACGTGCGGCCTATAATGCACTGATGCCTAAAGTAAGCGAATTCTTTACTGCGATCAGTCAGGATATTGCCTTATATGAGCGCTTTAAAAGCATCAAAGCCAGTGCAGAATATGCACAGCTGAGCCCGGCACAGCAAACCAAACTGAACCATGATTTAAGAGATTTTGTTCTCAGCGGAGCAGAGCTGCCGGAACAGGAACAGGCGGAGTTTGCAGCCTTACAGGCAGAAGGTGCGCAGCTTTCCGCAGCCTTTAGTCAGAATGTTCTGGACACCACTGATGCATTTGCATTGTATTTTGCTAATGGCGCAGAACTGGCTGATCAGGAAAACACATCCGGTCAGACCAGCACAGATGCCGACTTTGCACAGGATAGCGAAGTCAGCGGATTAACCGAAGAGGCACTGGCCATGTTTGCCGCTGCGGCACAGGCAGAAGGTAAAGCCGGCTATAAAATCGGGCTGCAAATGCCGCATTATCTGGCGGTAATGCAATATGCCCACAATCGCGAACTGCGCCGGCAGCTGTATCATGCCTATTCAACCCGGGCCAGTGAGCTTGGCGAGGCTAAATGGGATAATACCGCCAATATCAACCGGATTCTGCAGATTGCCGCACGTGAAGCTCAGTTACTGGGTTTCCAAAACTATGCAGAATTATCGCTGGCAACCAAAATGGCTGATACACCCCAACAGGTGATGACTTTTCTTCAGGATCTGGCGAGCAGGGCCAAACCTTTTGCTGAAAAAGATCTGGCTGAAGTTAAAACATACGCACGAGAATATCTCGGTCTGGATGATTTACAGCCATGGGATATGACCTATGCCAGTGAAAAACTGCGTCAGGCTAAATATGCATTCAGCCAGACTGAAGTAAAAAAATATTTTCCGGCTGATCGCGTTCTCGCGGGTCTGTTTGCCCAGATTGATAAATTGTATGGCGTTCATTTCATCGAAAAACAGGTACCGGTATGGCATCCTGATGTTCGCTATTACGAACTTGAACAGGGCGGGGCCATCATCGGTGGCGTCTACATGGATCTGTATGCACGAGCCGGTAAGCGCGGCGGTGCATGGATGAATGATTACCGCGGCCGCCGTCGTTTTATAACAGGCAATCATGCCGGCCAGCTGCAAACACCTATTGCGTATCTGGTGTGTAATTTCACGCCGCCTGTAGCCGGCAATACCGCACGCCTGAGCCACGAAGAAATCCTGACTCTGTTCCATGAAACCGGTCATGGCCTGCATCATCTGCTGACTCAGGTAGATGAACTGGGGGTTTCCGGTATCAATGGCGTGGAATGGGATGCAGTTGAAATGCCCAGCCAGTTTATGGAAAACTTTGTCTGGGAATATGATGTGCTTGCCGGCATGAGCTGCCATCAGGATACCGGCGCGGTACTGCCTGAGGAGCTTTATAAGAAAATGCTGGCTGCAAAAAACTTCCAGAGCGGGCTGTGGATGCTGCGCCAGATGGAGTTTGCTCAGTTTGATATGGAAATCTATAGCCATCCGGGTTGTGACTGGCAGCAAACTTTGTTGGAAGTACGCCGCCGGGTAGCGGTGATGCCCCAGCCAGATTTTAACCGCTTTGCTCATTCTTTCAGCCATATCTTTGCCGGTGGTTATTCTGCCGGTTATTACAGCTATAGCTGGGCAGAAGTGCTTTCTGCGGATATTTATGCCGCTTTTGAAGAAGAAGCGAATGCAGCGGCAACAGGCAAACGTTTCTGGCACGAAGTACTTGCTGTCGGTGGCTCGCGTCCGGCGATGGAATCCTTTAAAGCATTCCGCGGCCGTGAACCGCAAATCGATGCACTGTTACGTCACTGCGGCTTTCATGAAGCTGCCTGAGTTTCAGTAAAGAATAAAAAACGCGATGATTACATCGCGTTTTTTATCGCAATTTCTTGAACTAAAATATAATAAAACATTCAGATTAAAAGATAACTTACCAGCATCTGCGTATATCACAGCTAATTATTTTATCGGCGGCTGTTTGTTATTGTCTATAAATGTTATTTTCAAAAAAGTTTGTATTTAAACTTTATTATGATTAACATTAATCATATTTAATGTCATTTAAAGTTAATATTAATTAATTTAATTGCTATGCTATGATTCATCAGCAACCGGTAATCATTTACAAAGATGGGGAAAATGAATAATACAAAGCAAAACTACTGGTTTTTAGAGGCAAATAATAACCGGAGTGATATTTTTATTCGTAATAATGAATGGATATATGCTGGCAATAATAAGAAGGATATTGAGCAAATTCATTTGATAGCTACCGGCGATCAAGTAGCAATCAAATCCGTCTCACCTCAGATATCTGATCTGCCTTTCGAAAACAAAGGCTATCCTGTACCGGTAACACAAATAAAAGCCATCGGTACTGTTATTGAAAATCCGGGTGATGGTAAATCTCTGAAAGTCAGCTGGCAAAGATCTACTCCTGAAAAAAAATGGTATTTTTATACCAGTCTGAAAACCATCTGGCCGGTAAATAAAGATACCAACTGGCAATCGGAGCAATTGATTAATTTCACCTTTGATGATCAGCCTCAGGATATTGATCAATTTTGTCAGATGCCTTATTGGCAGGAACGTTTTAATAATACAAATTATGAGCCGGATATGAATAATCAAAATCAGCAGCAGCTTAATAATGCCGGATGGTATCAAACTGTACTAAATTTAATTTATGAACTATGTCATAACAATAAAAGCAATATTTTTACTCGAAAACAGTTTATGTTGCATTATGAACAACTACTGAAAAACCAATATCCAAACAATAATACAATAAGTCAAACTATTAGCCGAGTAATGCAGGACTTACGCGATAAAAAGATTCTAGATTTTTTTGGTAGGGGTAAATATAAATTAATAAATTATAATAGTGATATTAAAAATAAAACCAATAACAATATTCAGGAAGAAATTGAGCCAAATACAGTTAAAACACCTTATACTATCAATAGTTTAATAGCAGAAGGCTGCTTTATCAGCAAAGATGAATTAGAAAGTATTCAGACAAAATTAAAAGAAAAGAAAAATATAATTTTACAAGGACCACCCGGTACCGGTAAAACCTGGCTGGCGAAGCGATTGGCCAGTGTAATCGTTGGCTATCGTGATTCTAAAAATATTAAAGCAATCCAGTTTCATCCGAATACATCCTATGAGGATTTCATCCGTGGCTATCGCCCTTCCTGCAACGGCAAACTTGAATTAGTTGACGGCCCTTTTCTTAATATAGCCAATCAGGCAAAAAATGATCCTGACGCAAACTATGTGATTGTTATTGAAGAAATCAATCGCGGAAATCCGGCACAGATCTTTGGAGAAATGTTAACACTACTCGAAGCCAGTAAACGTAATCCTCAGGAAGCACTGGAATTAACCTATGGAGATGAAAAAGAAGGCTTTTTTATTCCGGATAATCTGTATGTCATAGGTACTATGAACATCGCTGACCGCTCTCTGGCTATGGTTGACTTTGCATTGCGGCGCCGCTTTGCATTTTTTGATCTAAAGCCAAATTTCGGTAATGAGTGGCTAAAATATATGAACAACAAAACAAAAATTTCAATAAGAAAATTAAATGAATTGCAAAAGCGTATTGACGAGCTGAATAAAATAATTAGCGCTGACCAGACACTGGGTTCTGCATTTACCATCGGACACAGCTACCTGACCACCAGTCAACGCATAGTAGATAATAAAGCTGATAAAGATAATAAAGCTGATAAATGGTTTACCACTATCGTTAAAACTGAAATTATGCCTTTATTGGAAGAATACTGGTTTCATGCCCCCGAGCAAATTGAGGAAGCCAAGCTAAAATTATTTCCTGAAACCAAGAAATAACAACTAACTAAAAAATATATGTCTTATAAACAGGAAACCAGTACTACAGTAGCCAAGATACCGATTAAAAATATTTGGTTACTGTTACTTTATGCTTCTAATTTATATCGGAGTCTGGGTAAACAGCAACGGATTCAACTGGAAAATAATCCTGAAGATCTGATTAAGCTGGCTGCCGAATTGTATTGTAAGGCTACCGAAAAACTCATGCGATCATTATCCTGCGGATATATACAACAGACGCAAATACTGAATCGTGTCAGAGGAAAAATAGATATTCTTGCTACAGTACGACAGCATTTACTGGAAAAAGGCAGAATACAATGTCAGTTTGAGGTTTTAACTATTGATACACCAAAAAACCGCTATATTCATGCAGCCGCTCACACTTTATTGCGTCTGATAGAGGATGAAAAATTAAAAATCCGATGTCAGAAAATTATCAGCCACTTTAATACACTGAAAATAGGCCAGTCAACTCATTATGATTTCAGAGCCGACTATTTTGATCGGGCCGGCACACAGGATAGATATTTACTCACCTTATGCCGTCTTATTTTTAAGCTGGCTATTCCTACAGAACAGGCAGGCGTGCAGTCGGCAAAACAAATTAAAAAAACTGACACTTGGTTACGGCGTTTATTTGAAAAGGCTACAATAGGTTTTGCCCGGGTTAATCTGCCTGCCAGCAGTTGGGAAATCAGTTCCGGCAAACGGTTATTCTGGCAACAGGAGTTTGCAAGTAACCATATAGAAGATTTTCTACCCAATATGCAAACAGATTTAATTATTGAACACTCTGCCTGCCAGCATCGTATGATTATCGATACAAAATGTACCTCTATTATTCGGCAATCAAGTTTTTATAATAACAAAAAGTTTAAAAGTGAACATATTTATCAGCTTTATGCCTACCTGAGAAGCCAGGAAAACACTACTGATGCCCCATCTTGTCATGCAAGCGGGATGTTACTGTATCCGGCTATTGATGAGAACATAAATGAACATGTCATTATTCAAAACCATATAATTAGATTTTCTACCATTAATTTACAGGAAGATTCCAGTCTGATCAGAAAAAATCTTCTGCGTTTATTAAGTCAGTGTAATTGTATACCTACCAACAATGAATAATTTAGATTATCTACCCTGATTACCTATCCGCCGCCAATCACGTATTTTTTGGATATACCTGAATAAGAGCAGCCAGTTTTTCAACTAATTCTTTCCAGTTACTATCTTCTGCCAGTAAAAATCCTTCTTTATTAATCTTTTCACCTTGTTTTAACATCATTTTCTGATGATTTACCCATGATATATAATCAGAAGGAATCTGTACCAAGTCTAGTTGTTTTGCTAAAACCTCTCTTGACTCCTGATTAACCGGCTTAGCCAGATACCAGGTAAATCTGTCTTCGATACAAACCAGTCTGGATAAATCCAGTTGAAAAATATAATTATCACGTGAGTTAAATAAAATAATGTAAAACGGCTGTCCATTATTCCAGGAAGTATAACGAATAGAAGACTGATCAGGAAAAGTTAGTTGCTGATAACAACCATCTACACTGTCTACGGCCTGCTCATCAATTTCTTCTAACTCCGCTTTTTCAAAAAAATCAGCCAGATACTCCATGATATCGAAACCAAACTTCTGATATTGTTTGAATAAATTGCGGTTTAATCTAGTTTCATTTTCTGCCATTTGTATCTCCACTTTAATAATCAGCTGCTTTATTAATTTATTTTAATGTCAATAATTTTGTATAGTAAGACTAATTAATTCTTAAAGTATTTTTGATATATTCTGCTCAATGTTCCGGCTGCTATTTCTATAATTACACTTTATCGAAAACATCAGTTTATACTGAAACAGTAAAAAGCCGTCTATTCATTCTTATAGCCGGCTTTTATCTGACATTTATTATTCATCCTCAATTAATGCATCCACAAATGCTCGGGCATCAAACGGGCGTAAATCATCAATACCTTCACCCACGCCGATAAAGCGTACCGGAACTGGTCGCTTGGCTGCTAGTGCCGCGAGAATACCGCCTTTGGCAGTACCATCCAGTTTGGAAACAATCAGACCGGTTAATCCTAGCGCATCATCAAAGGCTACAACCTGATTGATAGCATTCTGACCCACATTGGCATCCAGTACCAGCATGACTTCATGCGGAGCATCAGGCAAGGATTTTTGCAGAACGCGTTTTACTTTTTTGATTTCTTCCATCAGATGCAGCTGAGTAGGCAGGCGACCGGCAGTGTCTGCCAGTACCACATCAATACCGCGTGCTTTGGCCGCCTCCAGAGCATCATAACAGACTGCTGCTGAGTCGCCGGAAGCCTGAGCAATCACGGTGACATTATTGCGTTCACCCCATTGCTGCAATTGTTCGCGGGCTGCTGCACGAAAGGTATCACCGGCAGCCAGCAGCACGCTTTTACCCTGACTTTGAAAATATTTCGCCAGTTTACCGATACTGGTAGTTTTACCGGCACCGTTCACACCGGCCATCATAATCACAAAGGGCTTTTTATCATCCGGTAAAATCAGTGGCTGATCCAGCGGCAACAGTAATTCATACAAAGCTTCTTTCAGAGCACTGCGCAGCTCATCTCCGTTTTTCAGCCCTTTCAGGGTAACCCGCTGACGCACCTGTGCCAGCAGTTTTTCTGTGGCTTCAATTCCCATATCACTGGTCAGCAATACGGTTTCCAGTTCTTCATACAAATCTTCGTCGATTTTACCGCCGCCAAATACAGAAGCCAGAGATTTGGCCATTTGATTGCGGGATTTGCTCAGCCCCTGTTTTAGTCGTGCAGCCCAGCTCAGTTTAGCCGGTTTTTCTGTCTGCTCACTCACTGTATCCGGCTCAGCAGCTATCACAACTGTGTTTTCAGTAGCGACAGGTGTCTGAACGGGTGAGGCAGTATCGTCTGTTACAGCAATGGCTGCCGGTTCATCTACTGTTGTGGGTACAATAATATCTTGTTCTGTTTCGGTCTGTGGTTGAACGGAAACGGTGGCTGCCTGCTCAGGTTTTTCTGCAACAGGATCACTGATAGCCGGTTCAGGCTGCGGTATTACTTCAGTCTGAACAGAATCATCAGCTATATTCTGTAATTGTTCTGAGTTTTCCTGCTGGTGAGGGGCCGGTACGGGCTGCTCAGCAACTGGCTCAGTATTTTTTTTTCGTTTAAAAAATCCAAACATGGGCTTTCCTGAATACGATATAAGGCCAAAGCTGAATCACAACCGATCTTTGGCATTGGAATAATTGTGCTATTGTAGCTTACAGAGGTTTATTTGATAATGTGCTGCGATACTATTATTTATTTTATTCAGATAGTTTTGCCTTAAAGTACTTCTGTACAGGCTAAAAATCAGACAGAACAAACTGGGCTGGCTGCGTATTGACAGCTCTGAATTTACACCACCACATAATTATGATTAATAACAACAATAGCCTGAGAGTTATTAAAAGTTACCAAATTCAAACGTTTACTATATTCTGCATAGGTTTGTTGGGCTGACTGGACAAAAGGTTCATCAATATAATGCGGCAGAGGATAAAAATCGATGCAATTTAAACCTGTATAATTGTTTAGTTCTGGAGCCAGGCTGCTGTCATCCATTATTCTATTATATTCTATGTCTGCTGCCAGAATAATTGCACCGGCAGATTCCCCAATATAAACGCAGCCTTCAGCAATTCTCTGAGCAAGCAGCCGGTCAAGATTTTTTCTTTTCAGTTCCTGCAATAAATAAAATGTATTACCGCCGGTTATGCAAATGATTTTTGCTGCCGAAAAAGCAGTATGGCACTGGCGGATATCCGCTGTGGCGATATCCAGTAAATCAAGTTTCAATCCAAGCTGTGTTAATACTGATTTACCTTCATCTATATATTTTGTGTAGCCTTCAACATTACCGGCTGTAGGAATAAACAGAACACGCTTGCTATTAATTTTATTGTTCTGCATAAAATCGGCTAGCTTTTGACCGGTTCCAGCAATGTAAGATGTTAAAAAAATCGTTTGCATTGTAGTTTCCAGCCTCTCTTTTTTGTATAGTCCGGTCACTAAACTTAATTATTTAGTAATTCAGACCATGTTTCCGGTTGTTCCCAGTTTATCCGATACAATTCAGTCTGATGCCGATTATAGGGCTGATCATAAATCCAGTGTTGCCATTGCGGCACCAGACTGCCGCTTATCTGGGGTTTATCATCAATCAGAATATCGCCGCGCACCCAGGTTTTATCTTTGGCCAGAATTATGCGCTGCATCCAGTCTTCACCCAGATGCTGGCATACCCAGTCAAATTTTTCAGATACACAATAGTGATAATCCTGTATAGGCGAAGTACAAATACGCACATCATGGCCGGCCTGCAGCAAGCGCTTAGCTGCTGAAATACCATGCTGCATAGGCGGTAATGAAGCAAAAAAACCTTTACTGCTATAAATTTGCGCCAGTTGCCGGTGAAATTCGGGAGCCATATCATCACGCAGGTAAAAATGTCTGCGTTCTTTCAGAGGCAGCGGTTGCTGATAGGTTTGCTGCCATAGTTGTCTTACTCCCTGCTCAAAGTCGGCCAGAACACCATCCTGATCCAGCAAAATCAATTTAGATGCCATACAAATTCCCGTGGTGGCGTATATGATTATAAAGCAAATTAATTTATAGCATGTTTTTTAAAGCCAGCCGTACACCTTCACTGACATCCGTACCTGCCGGTATATTTTTACAGGCAGTACGGGCTTCTTTATCGGTATAGCCTAAAGCAAGCAATGTATTAATAATATCTTCGTTATTGCCGGCTGTATTCTGTGTAAACAAACCGGTAGCATCATCACTGGCGGCGGCAAGTTTGCCACGCAATTCCAGTACCATGCGTTCTGCGGTTTTTTTACCGATGCCTGGTGCAGCTGTCAGGCGTTTAATATCTTCAGTAGCAATAGCGGCAGCCAGTTCCTCACTGGTCAGTGCGGATAAAATACCCAGAGCACTTTTGGCTCCGATACCGCTTACTTTTACTAATGCACGGAATGTTTCCCGTTCTTCGCGGGAGCCGAAACCAAATAGCAGATGAGCATCTTCACGCACGACCAGCTGCGTATACAGTGCAGTTTCTTCACCTGCGGCCGGTAAAGTATAAAAGGTTTGCATGGAAACCTGAGCTTCATAGCCTACACCATGAACATCCAGTACCACTACCGGCGGATTTTTTTCCAATATGATTCCGCGTAAACGGCTAATCATGATATTCCCTTCCCAACAACCAGATATATAAAAGCCCGTGCATCATATCACGGGCTTTTTTCTGAGCTTGAGCAATTTTACAATACAGTCAGCATTGATTTTTTGGCCTCATCGGCACGCTGCTGCTGTTTAAACGGCCCCATGCGGACAACATAGCTGTTTTGAACTTTCACAAGCTTAGCCTGCTGTTCGCTTCCTGCACTCTGTAAATGACGTGAAGTGGTTTTCAGATATTTCTGAGCCTGCTCCTTACTGTCAAATTTCTGCAGATCCACGTAAATATTACCACTGGTACCTGCCGGTTGCAGACGCTCTCCGGGCAGAATCTGCTCTACCCGTACCTGAGCAGTACCGGCACGTACAAACCCTAACTGCTGTGCAGCAGCATAGGATACATCCATTACCCGGTTAGCATGAAAGGGACCGCGATCATTAATACGTACAACCACTGTCTTTCCATTGGACAGATTGGTTACCCGTGCATAACTGGGGATAGGTAAAGTCGGATGGGCGGCGGTCAGCATCTGGCTGTCAAAGCGCTCGCCTGATGAAGTTTTACGGCCATGAAAATTTTTGCCATAGTAGGAAGCTTTACCTACCTGACTGAAACTGGCCACTTTTTGTAGCGGATAATAACGTTTGCCCGCTACCTGATAGCTAAGATTAGCTGTTTTATGCAGATGCTCTGCGGGTACTACTGTAAGATTAGATACTGATTTTTTGGGATGATAAACTGGTGCAGACAAATTACCCGATGGTCCGGCATATGCCGCACTCAATCCAAGTACCATGGCAACACTAATAAATAACAATTTAATTCTGATCAAACCGTATTTCCGTTTCTTTGAGTAAAAGACGCAAAAACCAGACACGCAATTACCATTTGCGGGTAAACAGTACATAGTCCGGTAAAGACTGAATTTTTACTAAGACAGCAAAAAACAGTGGCGGCCACTTTTAAAATGTGGCAGAAGAGGCTAGGTGCCTCAATTGGCAAGAACAAACACCGGCTGTGATTAAAACAGCACACTGGCGGGTTCTGAAAATTGCTTACTAACCGGCAAAATCGCCTTGATTGTAACGCAGTTAACAATTGAATCAGTTATTTAACTGGGCGACACTATGCCAAACAGACTTCAGTCTGTCAAAGATTTTTTCATTCCGGATGTGCGAGTGTCCAGACATAAACCTGCGCAACACCTGATTTCTTAAGGGTCTGAGCCAATTCGAAAATTGTTGCGCCGGTGGTCACAACATCATCTATTAACAACAAGTTACGTTTTTTAACTGCGCTATTAAGGCGGAATACACCGCGTACATTATGCAACCGTGCTGATTTTTTTAAAGTTGATTGCGGTGGCCGGTGACAACGCTCTATCCAGTCTGATGTCACTATCGGCAAGGTATAGTGTCTGGCAATAATTGCAGCCAGTAACTGGCTCTGATTGAAACCACGCTCAAACAGGCGCCTGCGGCTCAGCGGCATAGCCAGTACAGCATCTATTTTTACCTTCTCCAGCCACTGCGGCGGCTGTGCCAGCATCAGTGCTGCCAGCGTATCCAGTAAAGCAAGCTGCCGCTGATGCTTAAATGCACGCAGCATTTGCTGTAATGGTGCAGCATAACGGTAACTGGCATATAAAGTTGTAAAAGGCCACTTCTGGCCGCACTGTTCACACACTCCGGCTGTCAGCCCGCCGGCACGGCAACGCAGACAGATATCAGTATCAGTACGCCGCAAAGCGGCCATATCCTGCTGGCATGCCCGGCACAAACCTGAGACATCCGCACAATCGTGGCATAATAAACAATGCGGTGCGCCAATGCAGGCGTGCCAGAATGAAGTAAGCAATGAAGTTATACTCATGATCACACCTTCACGAACGTTATTGATACATGGCTGGGGTGCTAACCACCATATATTCGACCCTTTACAGGCATATCTGCCAGCCCCATGGCAACAAAACTGGTATACCCCAGACCTGCCCGGGCATGGTTGTGCACCGTTTAACGGCAATTTCAGTATAGACAGTATTGCAGACCAGCTGGCCGCACAGCTTACGGCTCCTGCACATCTGCTTGGCTGGTCACTGGGCGGGATGGTGGCACTGACTCTGGCTGCCCGCTATCCGGAGAAAGTAGCCACACTGTGTCTGACTGCCAGTCTGGTCAGACTGCTGGCCGGCAGCGATTATCCGCAAGGTCTGAAACGTACCAATCTCAATATTATGGCCGATAAATTTCGTGAAGATTATCCCAAATACATGCAGCAGTTTCTACAATTACAGATGCTGTATGCAGACACTTCAGTACAAGCCAGTGTTAACAGCCTGATACCGGCTATTTGTCAGTATGGGCCGCCTGCTGCTCTTAACGCGGCTTTGCATGCGTTAGAACAGGCTGATTTACGCCCTTTACTCACTAGCATAAACTGTCCAGTATTACTGGTTTATGGTGATCGCGATGCCATTACCCCGCCACGTATGGGTGAATACATTCATCAGCGGCTGCCGCAAAGCGAATGGTGCCTCCTGCCACAGGCTGCACATACACCGTTTTTAAGCCATCCTGATCAATTTGCCCGTGCACTGTGCCAATTTTGGGAGCGTCACACATGACAACTCTGCCACACAAGCCAGACTGGTTTCTCCATGCACATCTGGCCGCTACGCTGGATGAACGTCTGTGTATTCTGAAACAACCGCCGGAACAGATTATCCTCGCAGCAGCAGACGGTGATGAAAGTTACCGTTTGCTCAGCATGCGTTATCCACATGCGCATTTTCAGGAGTATGACAGTCGCGAGGCTTATTTACAGGCAGCACAGATTATTCGCAAAGCCAAGCAAAATTGGTGGCAAAAACTCCATAGCAATCTACCTGCACAAACCGTTTCCGACCAGCTTCCCGGCAACCAGTCTGCTGATATGGTCTGGAGTAACCTTGGTCTGATTCACCAGAATGATCCTGTGGCTGTTATCAAAAACTGGGCCGGAGCTTTAAAACCGGATGGTTTGCTTTTTTTCAGCCACTTTGGTCCGGATACCCTGAAAGAAGTCATGACACTTTGGCGTACAAAGGGTATAGTAGTGAAAACACCGAATCTGATCGATATGCACGATCTTGGGGACATGTTGTTTCAGCACGGTTTTTATGATCCGGTAACAGACATGGATATGCTGACTCTGCAATACACCAATGCAGAGCGCTTTATTGATGACATGCGCACAGCCGGACTATGGCAAAGTCTGCAATTTAACAGTGAAATCGATGCAGTTCGTATTCTGGCTGATGCATGGCAGAGCAATGATATTCAAAATGTTACGCTTGAGCTAGTATACGGACACGGTGTTAAAAAACAGGTACTGCCCGACAATACGGCACCAGTACAATTTTATCCCTCATCTACAACTTAGAATCCGAACATTAATATAATATGAAATTCTCGGCATTATTGCGTAATAGCATTCTTATTATTACTACATTCGTTACCATCACTGCCTGTAAAAACACCACACCGGTTACTCCTCCTGCTCCGGCCAAACCACGCGCTGTTATCGGGCTGGCGCTTGGAGGCGGAGTTTCTAAAGGCTTTGCACATATAGGGGTAATTAAAGTCTTACAGGAAAACCATATTCCGGTACGGGTTGTTACCGGTACCAGTGCCGGTGCGCTAGTTGGCAGCATGTATGCTTCCGGTATGAGTCCGGACAGGCTGGAGCTTGAGGCTGAAATACTGAATAAAACCGATTTAGTTGATCCGGTACTGTCTACATCCGGCTTTATCAAAGGACAAAAACTGCAGGATTACATCAACAATAAAGTTCGTAATAAACCGATTCAGCAGTTTCCTATCCGTTTCGGCGCAGTGGCTACTGAATTCGGTACCGGCCGCATGGCTGTTTTCAACAGTGGTAATGCCGGACAGGCAGTACGCGCATCAGCTAGTATACCCAATGTTTTTCAGCCCACAGTAATCGGCAATAAAAGTTTTGTCGATGGTGGTCTGGTTGCTCCGGTACCGGTCACAGCAGCCAAACAGCTGGGCGCCAATGTAGTTATCGCGGTAGATATATCTGCTAAGCCGGCACGTCTGACCAGTCAGGGATTCTTTTCGTATCTTGACCAGAGCCTGAATATCATGAGCGCATCAGCCCTGAACAGCGAACTGAGCAAAGCTCAGGTCGTAATCCGTCCTCAGGTACAGAAACTGGGTACAGTAGGCGGTTTTGACCAGAAAACTCAGGCTATCCGGCTGGGTGAACAGGCTGCCAGAGCAGCCTTACCGCAAATTCGTGCGGCACTGGCGAAATATCAGGTTAACTAAACCATATAAAACAGTGAGCAACCTATGCAGACTGCCTGTGTGGCAGTCTGCGTTTTTATTCTGGTTAATACTAATTAAAATATTGCAAACTGAATAACCGCTGATTTAATGAATTTTAACCATAGAACAGATTACTGGCTGATGGCAAAAAAAGCTAACCGAATACTATTTCTGAATTTATATAACTCATAAAAAGCCCGATTATTACGGGCTTTTTAATTTGTTTAATTACCAAATTCAATCAGGATAGAAAAATAATGAAGCCTGTTTATATCTTAGTAACATTCACTTTTTTATTTCCATGAATTTTCAGGTAAATCAATATTTCTTTGAGCTTGCTCCAGTGCCTCTTGTAATTGCCGGATATTTAACGGAACACAATAAGCAGGTTTAGCCCGCTCAAATCGCCAGCTATCAGACAGCAGGCCGGCATCAACAAAATCATAACCGACCTGATCCAATATTTTAAATATAGTTTGTTTAGCAGTTAAATCATTGCCTGCCACTGGAATGGCTCTTCTGTTTAATTTATCGTTTGGTCTGGCATCTTTAATAACATCTCTTGCCAGAATCGCATTAAAAACTTTAACCACTTTAGATTTCGAAAAATGCTGAGCAACCAATTCACTGGTTGTGATTTCACGCTTATCTAATTGCGGCCAGTGCCCGTCGCGATCAGGATAATAGTTCATGGTATCTAATATTATTTTATTACTCATTGATTCAGCAGGTAGTTGCAGATAATTATTAAATGGAATAGCAATCAGAATAATTTCTGCAAACTCAATAGCTTCTTCCTGGCTTCCAATTTCACAGCCTATGCTGCTGGCCACACTGAACAATGTATTTTTCCCTCTGGAATTACTCACCATCACTTGATAGCCTGCCTGCATAAATAGCTTTGCCCAGGCCTGACCGATAAATCCTGCTCCGATAATGCCAATCTTTTTCATCGTAATATTTCCTTTTCTAAATAGTGCGCTGTATTATCAGTACAAATTAAAAAACAATAAATACAAATAAAATTGATTGATTAACAACTGAGAGTTGGCAATATGAATTTATTCCGATGTATGCAAGCATTCATTCTGACCGTAAAAACCGGTTCTTTTGCCGCAGCGTCCGTTTCATTAAATACATCACCGCAAATGATTGCTAAATACATAGCATTTTTAGAAAATTATTTAGGATTAAAACTGCTTAACCGAACCACACGGTCACAAAATCTGACTGAATTCGGCAAACAATATTACCCGAAATGCTTATCTATTTTAGCGGAAATCCAGGCAACTAAAGTACTTGCACAACAATTCAGTGAAGAGCCAAAAGGCAATTTAAGAATTAGTGCTCCCGTAAGCTATGGTTATTACAATTTAATACCGGTAATCAGCGATTTTATGAAACGCTATCCCAAAGTAGAAGTTGATATTCAATTAAGTGATCGCTATGTAGATTTGGTTCAGGACAATTTTGATATTGTGTTTCGTATTGGCCAGTTAGCTGATTCAGGTTTAATTGCGCGAAAATTAAAACCCTATCAACTCACTTTTGCTGCTTCTCCCTCTTATCTGTCTCAGCATGGTGTTCCGTCTGTACCAAAGGATTTAGAGAAGCACAATTGTCTTATTTATCAGTATATGAATCCAAATAAAAATGATTACCTTTGGCCATTTATGATAAATGGAAAAAAAGTTAACATTTCTATATCAGGTTCATTACAAAGCAATGAGACTCTGGTATTAGCAAAAGCCGCAATTGAAGGACTGGGTGTTACTATGTTGCCCGAATCCATGCTTAGCGATGCCATCAGACAAAATAAGTTACTCCCCATATTACAAGATTTTTTACCACCGGAAAAAGAAGTACATCTGCTTTATACAGCCGACAGACAGCGGCCATCAAAACACAATATTTTTATTGAATTTGTGGTTAATGCCATGTCTTAATTGCTGCTATCTGTTATATCAGCGATATCAAAATGATATATATCTAACTTCACAATTTACAAATTGGTTTCATCGGTATTTTAATGATTGATTCATCTGGTATTGCTTTATTGATACTTGTATATCTTCTATATCAGTTAAACCAGAGTTTATATTTACTGCCCTGCATTTAAGAAACTTCTTAAGCTAAGATGATTTTTTATAAGTGAAACAAAAATAAATAATCATCCAAAAATTTTGCTAACCCTGTTTAAATTACTTGATTAGTACTACTTTATGATTACGTATAGTTGTAGAAAAATCGTGTCCTTCTAAACCATGATCTGTAAAAAATAGAAAATCATTTCCTGTTTTATTAGGAAAAAAAATTTCTTGATATAATATCGCCTCTTTACTAAGATATTCAAAATAAGAGCATCTCCATAGTTCTTCTCCCTTTTTATTGTATAAAACGACGAAGTATTTATTACCACCTAATATTTCTACAATTGAAATTGGTGAAGTGGGCAGATGTTTATATATATTGGCATAGTACTCACCATCTTCACTTTTTACTGTTGAATGAAGATTAAAATTTCCGTAAAAACTGGATGACGAAAACAGACACAGCCAATAGAAAAAAGCAAATAAACCTATTATTTTTATCATTTTTATACTTTTTTTCATAATCCGTCGCTCCATACTTTTATTATAGATTGGTTTCATCTTTAATACTGATTATGCTCTTACTACATTCTTAATTTATTTTATTTGTTATATCAACTGTTTTTCTGCCGTCATCAAAATATTTTAATAAATTACTTTTTTTAGTCGGTAACATAAAAGAATGTATACCACCATCGCTTAGATAAGCATAATGAGGTGAACGCCATATTTTCTTACCTTGTTTGTTATATAAAACATAAAAATACCGATCCCCCTTTATCAATTCATAGACTGCCAGCGGGGTTGTTGGCAGATGCTGATACATATTTATGTAATACTCACCATCCACTCCTTCTACTGTACCGGCCAGATTAAAATCACCATAAAAACTGGAGGACGAGAAAAACCACCACATCACCATAATTAGCACTAATATAATTTTTAAAAATACAGCATTTTTGCGTAGTATATTTTTAAAAAATATATGGATATTATGTTTCATGTTATTCCCTATGGTTTTGTTTAATTTTATATTGACATTAATATCATCATAACCATCACTTTTTCTAAAAGCTAAATTTTTTTCATTACATCTGGAAGATTTAAATCCGGCATCGATATCTATTCAGGAAATAGCCAATCCAAATAATAACTTCCAACTTTCTGCACATGTTTTTCGTATAAAATAAATTTTTGTCATTTGTTATGATATCAAATATGCAAGCAAAAAAAGGGGCTTTTATTATTTAATATTTTATCTCGTTTGATTTTTGAGTTAAATCGACTTAATCCTATCCTGCATCCAAAAATTTTGCTAACCCTGTTTAAATTACTTGATTGACACTACCTCGACACTATCCTCCTTTAAAAGGTATATTTACTCTAAATACATATTTCCTATTATGTAAAATAGGAAATACGAATCAATTCAACTAATCTAACCAACTAACTATATTGATTAGTAAGATAAATCCGATGGTAGCTTTCAACACGACAAATCAAAGGGCGATCTTTATAGATTTTACACAAATTTGTCACTTCATCAAAATGCACGTAAGTTGAATCACCACGATCAAGAAATTTTGTTTGCAGACTTTTTCCAACGTTCTGCTAATATTTACCACATTTGTTACATGGTAATAAACTAAAAGAATTATAATCTTTCATAAATTCATCATCCCCTTTATCTTTAGAAATCTGCATAAAGAGGCAATAAACCTAATTCACGTAACTTAATATCGACACTATTTACAGCTTTGATATCATCTGTATTTTTCTCATCAAAAAAGTGTGGTAGAGTAATAACCAACGATCCAGCTGCATGTCCTTCATGATCTGTGGGGCTAATCACATCAAACGCCTGTGGAACCATATTATGGGATAACTGAACTTTAGGTAAGTAAATCATCCATGCAGCCGAAAGCCTATCTGGAAAAACTGTTTTCTCAGGTGTATAATTATTATTTACCATAATATATGCTCCATCAAATTGCTCAGACAAAGCAAGACAAAATTTTTGAATATTATTTAAAGCTATTTCTGATAAAAGAACATCATAATCCAATCTAATCTCAACCTTAAATGGTTGTCCACAAGTTTGTTCATATATACTATATGCTAATCCGGCCTCCTCTGTTTTTTTATCCCAGATACCTAAACAAAAATGTTTTTTGTCTTTATTATATTCCTTTGTTAATTTATGTAATCCAATTTCAGTAACACCATTCCTATCAAACCCCTTATGAATCGATGATTTTTTTTTGTGGTGCTACATAAATACCAATCTTGTTCTTTGTATAGATATTGTTGTTGGATTTTTAAAATGTTATTAACATGCTCTATGCATGTTATAAGTGATAAATACTTTTTAGGATAAAAAAAGATATCAAATACTAAATTTCTTTTCATAATTGATGATCCATATTAGTTTAATAATTAGATATAAATTGAGTATAAGTTAGGTTATCTTTTATTTATTGTTAAAAAATAATGGTATACTTTTTTTAGTCATCCACACCCAACAACATTGAGTAGGATAATTAACTTAATATACCTCATTTGCTTTTTTTTTATGACAACAATTACCACATTTACTATCAGAGAATAAACTAAAAGAATTATAATCTTTCATAAATTCATCATCCCCTTTATCTTTGAAAATCTGCATAACGAGGCAATAAGCCTAATTCATGTAACTTGATATCGACACGACGTACTGCTTTGATATCATCTGTATTCCTATTATCAAAGAAGTGTGGAACGGTAACAACTAGCGACCCAGCTGCATGTCCTTCATGATCTGTGGGGCTAATCACATCAAACGCCTGTGGAACTATATTATGGGATAACTGAACTTTAGGTAAGTAAATCATCCATGCAGCCGAAAGCCTATCAGGAAAAGCCATTTTATCCTCTGAATAATTATTATTAACTGTAATATATGCATCATCAAAATGCTCAGATAAAGCAAGACAAAATTTTTGAGCATCATCTAAAGTTATTTCTAATGAACGAAAATCAATAATGACATAAACTTTAAATGATTGTCCAAAACTTCCTTCGGATAATATATACAGTAATGAGGCCTGCTCTGTTTCCTTATCCCAGATAGGTAAACCAAAATAGTCTTTTTCTTTATTATATCGTTGTGTCATTTTTTTTAACCCAATTTCAGTAACACCATCTTTATCAAACATTTTATAAATCGATGCTTTTTTTTTCGATGTAGCACATAAATACCAATCTTGTCTTTTGACTAGATATTGATGCTGGATTTTTAAAATGCCATTAATTTGCTCTATACATGTTAAAAGTGACAAATACTTTTTAGGGTTGAAATAGATTTCGAAAACTATATTTCTTTTCATAATTAATGATCCATATTAGTTTAATAATTAGATCTAAATTGAGTATAAGTTAGGTTATCTTTTATTTATTGTTAAAAAATAATGGTATACTTTTTTTAGTCATCCACACCCAACAACATTGAGTAGGATAATTAACTCAATATACCTCATTTGCTTTTTTTTTTATGACAACATTTACCACATTTGCTATCAGAGAATAAACTAAAAGTATTATAATCTTTCATAAATTCATCATCCCCTTTATCTTTAGAAATCTGCATAACGAGGCAATAAGCCTAATTCATGTAACTTGATATCGACACGACGTACTGCTTTGATATCATCTGTATTCCTATTATCAAAGAAGTGTGGAACGGTAACAACTAGCGACCCAGCTGCATGTCCTTCATGATCTGTGGGGCTAATCACATCAAACGCCTGTGGAACTATATTATGGGATAACTGAACTTTAGGTAAGTAAATCATCCATGCAGCCGAAAGCCTATCTGGAAAAACTGTTTTCTCAGGTGTATAATTATTATTTACCATAATATATGCGCCATCAAATTGCTCAGACAAAGCAAGACAAAATTTTTGAATATTATTTAAATCTATTTCTGATAAAAGAATATCATAATCCAACCTGATCTTAACCTTAAATGGTTGTCCACAAGTTTGTTCATATATACTATACACTAATGCGGCCCCCTCTGTTTTTTTATCCCAGATAGCTAAGCCAAAATGTCTTTTGTCTTTATGATATTCTTGTGTTAATTTTTTTAAACCAATTTCTGTAATACCATCTTTGTCAAACACCTTATGAATCGATGATTTTTTTTTCGATGAGCTACATAAATACCAATCTTGTTCTCTGTATAGATATTGGTATTGGATTTTTAAAATGTTATTAACATGCTCTATACATGTTATAAGTGATAAATACTTTTTAGGATAAAAAAAGATATCAAAAATTAAATTTTTTTTCATAATTAATGATCCATGTTATTTTGATAGTGGAATATAAATTGTGTATAAGTTAGGATAATTTTTCTTTATCGTTTGAAAATAACGGTATGCCTTACTAGTCATCCACACCCAACAACATTGAGTAGGATAATTAACTCAATATACCTCATTTGCTTTTTTTTTATGACAACATTTACCACATTTGCTATCAGAGAATAAACTAAAAGTATTATAATCTTTCATAAATTCATCATCCCCTTTATCTTTAGAAATCTGCATAACGAGGCAATAAGCCTAATTCATGTAACTTGATATCGACACGACGTACTGCTTTGATATCATCTGTATTCCTATTATCAAAGAAGTGTGGAACGGTAACAACTAGCGACCCAGCTGCATGTCCTTCATGATCTGTGGGGCTAATCACATCAAACGCCTGTGGAACTATATTATGGGATAACTGAACTTTAGGTAAGTAAATCATCCATGCAGCCGAAAGCCTATCAGGAAAAGCCATTTTATCCTCTGAATAATTATTATTAACTGTAATATATGCATCATCAAAATGCTCAGATAAAGCAAGACAAAATTTTTGAGCATCATCTAAAGTTATTTCTAATGAACGAAAAACAATATTGATATGAACTTTAAAAGATTGTCCAGAACCTTCATCGGATAACATATACACTAATGAGCCCTGTTCTGTTTTCTTATCCCAGATAGCTAAACTAAAACAGTCTTTTTCTTTATTATATCGTTGTGTCATTTTTTTTAACCCAATTTCAGTAACACCATCTTTATCAAACATTTTATAAATCGATGAGTTTTTTTTCGATGTAGCACATAAATACCAATCTTGTCTTTCGACTAGATATTGATGCTGGATTTTTAAAATGCCATTAATTTGCTCTATACATGTTAAAAGTGACAAATACTTTTTAGGGTTGAAATAGATATCGAAAACTATGCTTCTTTTCATAATTAATAATCCATGTTATTTTGATAATGGTACATAAATTGAATATAAATTAGGATAATTTCGCTTTATACTATTAAAATATTGGCATGCCTTTATAGTCATCCACACCCAACAGCATTTAGCAGGATAATTAGTACTACATACAATATTTTGCCTACGTGCTTGAGCCTCTATTTTACCTTGTAAGGTGGTAGCCCATTATGCTACTACTATTCTTCCTTTCTCTTCTTTAAATAAATGATCGTAACGCGCTTTAGCTTCTAAAAATAGACAAAATCTAGGTATCCATCCATCAAACTCTACTGGTGGATTACCTGGTCCTTTAAAATATACCCATTCAGTAATATATTTTACCGATCCCCCTGATCTATTCATAGACTGTCAACGGAGTTGTTGGCAGATGCTGATACATATTTATGTAATACTCACCATCCACTCCTTCTACTGTACCGTACAGATTAAAATCACCATAAAAACTGGAGGACGAGAAAAACCACCACCACATCACCATTATTAGCGCTAATATAATTTTTATAAATACAGCATTTTTGCGTAGTATATTTTCAAAAAATATATGGATATTATGTTTCATGTTATTCCCTATAGTTTTGTTTAATTTTATATTGACATTAATATCATCATAACCATCACTTTTTCTAAAAAGCTAAATTTTTTTCATCACGCCCGGAAAATTTTAATCCGGCATCAATATCTATTCAGGAAACAGCCAAACTGAATAAGCTCCAACTTACTACAAATATTTATCGTATAAAATAAATTTTTGTCATTTGTTATGATATGAAATATGCAAGCAAAAAAGGAGGCTTTTATTATTTACTATTTTATCTCGTTTGATTTTTAAGTTAAATCGACTTAATCCTATCCTGCATCCAAATATTTTGCTAACTCGGTTTAAATTACTTGATTGACACTACTTTATGATTACGTATGGTTGTAGAAAAATCGTGTCCGTCTACGCCATGATTTGTCGCACAAATAAAAGTATTATCTGTTTTATCAGGAAAAGACATCATTTCATACATTACTTGTTCACTAATATATTCAAAATAAGATACTCTCCATAACTCTTCTCCCTTTTTATTATATAGGACAGTAAAATATTTATTACCGCCTAATATTTGCATAATTGAAATTGGTGAAGTGGGCAAATGTTTGTATATATTGGCATAGTACTCACCATCTTCACTTTTTATGGTTGTATAAAGATTAAAATTTCCGTAAAAACTGGATGACGAAAACAGACACAGCCAATAGAAAAAAGCAAATAAACCTATTATTTTTATCATTTTTATACTTTTTTTCATAATCCGTCGCTCCATACTTTTATTATAGATTGGTTTCATCTTTAATGCTGATTATGCTCTTACTACATTCTTAATTTATTTTATTTGTTATATCAACTGTTTTCCATTCTTCATCATAATATTTAAATGAATTACTATTTTTAGTAGGTAGCACAAAATCAGTTATTAAATGATCGGATTCATAAGCATAATAAGGTGAATGCCAAATTTTCTTACCTTGTTTGTTATATAAAACATAAAAATATCGCTTCCCCTGTATCAATTTATAGACTGCCAGCGGGGTTGTTGGCAGATGCTGATACATATTCATGTAATATTCACCATCTCTACCTTCTCTTGTACTGGACAAATTAAAATCACCATAAAAACTGGAGGACGAGAAAAACCACCACCACATCACCATAATTAACACTAATATAATTTTTATAAATACAGCATTTTTGCGTAGTATATTTTTAAAAAATATATGGATATTATGTTTCATTTTATTTCCTATAGTTTTATTTGATTTTATATTGATATTAATACCATCATAACCATCACTTTTTCTAAAAAGCTAAATATTTTTCATTACTCTCGGAAGATTTAAATCCGGCATCAATATCTACTCAGGAAACAGCCAAAACTGAAAAAATTTCTAAATTATTTAGCATCTAATTCAATCTTTCTATGCTCGTCTAAAGGTTTAAGCCAGAGAACATCCGAAAAAACCATAAAATCAACACCGGTATTTCTCACTTGCTGCCATTTTCTGAAATCACTATTATAAACTTGCGCAGCCCACTGCATATTCATATTAGCAACACTTACCCAATCTCGACTTCCGTAAAAGCCTACATATAGTAGCATCTGTTTTTTGTTAAGTACTCCATCTTTATGCCAGACACCCAAAAATTCATTACCGAGAAAATCATAGGTATCTTTTATATAAAAACCGACAGCTTCAGTCATAAAGATATTTCTTCCCTGAAATTTATCCTGATAACCATGTGGTATAATTTTTAAATTTGTCTTACCTATCGCACCAAAATAATCATCATAAGTTTTTTATCTGCCATCAGCAATATTTAATGCCATATACATAATTATATAAATATATTTATATGATAAACTGAGCACTCACTCAGATATATTTCAATTTATAAGAACATATAGATAACTGATTATCTTGTTTGATTAAAAGTAAAATTAACTTAATATTATTGGTATATTCTGAAAATCAGGCATACAAAACCGCTCCGGTAAACCGGAGCGGTGTGTTAAGCTAAATCTGAATTATGCAGTTAATTCTGCACGCAGTTTTTTGGTTACATTAACCATAACTTCCAGCGCTGCTTTGGTTTCCGGCCATCCGCGTGTTTTCAGTCCACAATCCGGATTTACCCACAACCGACGCTGATCAATGACTTTCAATGCTTTACGCAACAGATGTTCGACTTCGGCTTCAGTAGGCACACGCGGGCTGTGGATATCATATACGCCGGGACCGATATCATTCGGATAGCTGAATTTAACAAAAGCATCCAGTAATTCCATATCAGAACGGGAAGTTTCAATGGTAATTACATCAGCATCCATACTGGCAATAGCCGGCAGAATATCATTAAATTCAGAATAGCACATATGTGTATGAATCTGAGTGCTGTCATCCGCATCAGTGGAAGTGAGGCGGAATGATTCACATGCCCAGGCCAGATATTCATCCCATTGCGCACGTTTCAGCGGCAAGGCTTCACGAATGGCCGGTTCATCAATCTGAATAACGCGAATACCGGCTTTTTCCAGATCCAGTACTTCGTCGTTCAGTGCCAGCGCAATCTGTTTGCACACCAGACTTAATGGTACATCGTTGCGTACAAAACTCCACTTCATCATGGTTACCGGTCCGGTAAGCATACCTTTCATCGGACGTTTGGTCAGAGATTGTGCATAAGAAGACCAGGCAACAGTCATGGCTTTCGGGCGTGCCACATCACCAAAAATAATCGGTGGTTTAACACAGCGGGAACCATAGCTCTGTACCCAGCCATACTGAGTAAAGCAGTAACCATCCAGCTGTTCACCAAAGTATTCAACCATATCATTGCGCTCAGCTTCACCATGCACCAGTACATCGATATCCAGCTGCTCCTGCTGCTCAACACAGTAGGCAATGTCTTTTTTCATGGCCGCTTCGTAATCGGCAGCGCTCAGTTCACCCTTTTTAAAGGCGGCGCGTGCCTGACGAATTTCCTGTGTCTGTGGAAATGAACCGATAGTGGTGGTTGGCAGCAGAGGCAGATTCATCCATTGCTGTTGTTTTTCAATCCGTTGTGCAAACGGGCTATGGCGCTGGTCGGCATGTTCGCGCAGGCTGGCTACGCGTTGTGCAACTTTATCATTATGAATCAGTTTACTGGTTTTGCGTCCGGCAGCCGCAGCATCAGAAGCCGCAAGAGCTTCCTGTACGGAATCTTTACCATGTGCCAGTGCCTGTTTGATGATACCCAGTTCCTGTAGTTTCTGGGCGGCAAAGGCAAGCCAGTTTCTGATTTCAGGGTTAAGTTTCTCCTCTACACTTAAATCCTGCGGACTGTGCAACAGTGAACAGCTCGGCGCAATCCATAAATTATTACCCAGCTGAGTAGCTACCGGCGCCAGCAGTTCTATCACTTCACGCAGATTGGCGCGCCATACGTTACGTCCGTCGATCAGACCAACCGACAATACTTTATTTTCCGGCCATGCATTGGCAAATTCAGCCAGTTGCTCAGGTGCACGCACACAATCAATATGTACACCGTTAACCGGCAGGTTTTTGAGCAGATTAATATGTTCGGCAACGCTGCCAAAATAGGTGCCGATAATAATACGGGTACCGGTAATCGCCAGCTCCTGATAAGTGGGAGCAAAGGCATCCAGCCACTCACGGGCAATATCTACGGCAAGAATCGGTTCGTCAATCTGTATCCAGTCAACACCGGCATTGGCCAGTTCACGTAACAGTTTCTGATATTCAGGCAGCAGACGCGGCAATAATTCCAGACGATTATGACCGGCATCTTTTTCTTTACCCAGCCACAACAGAGTAAGCGGACCCACCAGTGTAGGTTTAATATCATGTCCGGTGGCTTTGGCTTCTTCTATCTGGGCAATCAGACTGGCTGCATTGGCCTTAAAACTGGTGTTCTGATGCCATTCAGGTACGATATAGTGGTAGTTGGTATCAAACCATTTGGTCATTTCCATGGCTACCTGACTGGCATTACCGCGTGCCAGTTCAAAATACTGAGACAGGGTCAGTTTATCTGCGTCAAAACCAAAACGTGCCGGAATGGCGCCCAGTGCACACAGTGTATCCAGTACGTGGTCGTAATATGAAAAATCACCTACCGGCAGCAGATCGGCACCAGCGGCAATCTGGGTTGCCCAGTTTTTCTGGCGGATATCTGCCGCTGTCTGGCGCAGCTCGGCTTCGCTTTTTGCGCCTTTCCAGAATGCTTCAACGGCAAATTTTAATTCACGCTTAGCACCAACACGCGGATAACCAGACAGATGGAATGTATTCATATTTGTTTCTCCCTATTACGAATGATGGATTTCAATAACGGCCAGTGTGCGTGAGTTATGACATTACGACAAGCGATAAATTTTGCAGTTCTGTATGAATTTTTTTAATACTATATTTCAGACTGGTGTAATCCAAGAGTATGATATGGTATACAGGTGTCCGGTTTGTAAATAGATAACTGGCTATCAGTAAGGTAATTATTGTTCTATTCATATAAATGATATTTATAAGCAGTCTGGCTGTTTATGAATTTTTTAACTTGAATTTGTAGTTAAAAATACTCATCAAAGGCGGAATACATGGAGTCGATTATTGAACTGCGCCATCTGCGCACTTTGCTGGCTCTGGAAGAAACCGGCAGCGTATCGATGGCGGCAAAAAGGGTTTTTCTGACCCAGTCTGCACTTTCACACCAGATTCGTGTTCTGGAACAGTTTTATGGTACCCCCCTGTTTGAACGTAAATCCAACCCGATTCACTTTACTCCGGTAGGTGTGCGGCTGTTACAGCTGGCACGAGAAATCACGCCGCTGGTTACAGTAGCAGAGCTGGATATGGCACAGATAATTGAAGGTGAGGCAGGAGAGCTGAGGGTAGCGGTAGAGTGCCATACCTGCTTTGACTGGCTGATGCCGGCCATGGATGCTTTCCGGGCGCTGTGGCCTAAAGTAGAGCTGGATATTGTTTCCGGCTTTCAGGCCGATCCGGTTGGGTTATTGCTGACTCACCGTGCAGATCTGGCAATCGTATCCGAATATGCTCCGCAGCCGGGGATTATTTTTCAGCCACTGTTTGCCTATGAAATGGTCGGCATTTGCGCGAAGGATCACCCGCTGGCGGCTAAAAGTGTGTGGCAGGCTCAGGATTTTGAGAATGAAACACTGATCACCTATCCGGTACCGGATGATATGCTGGATTTACTGCGTAAGGTTTTAAAACCGGCCGGAGTACAGCCGGCACGGCGTAACAGTGAACTGACGATAGCCATTATTCAGCTGGTTTCCAGCCGGCGCGGCATTGCTGCTTTGCCTTACTGGACGGTTATGCCGTATCTGGAAAAAGGCTATGTAGTAGCACGGCAGATTGGCGATATACCGCTGCAAAGTGAATTGTATGCCGCCATGCGCGAAACAGACAGTAATAAAAGCTATCTGGATAATTTCTGCCAGATTGTGCGCGAACGCAGCTTTGCCGACTTACCCGGACTCAGCCCGCTCAGCACGCCGGACTAATCTGCAACCGTCAATCTGATTTATTAAAGGAGCAGGGCAGATATTCGGCAAAGCGCTGATATTTTGCTCTGCTCTTTTTTGGTATTGTCAGCCAGAATTTTACGCAACATCCATTGTCCTGCTTAAGCTCAGTTTGTGCAGATGTCAGATAAATCTTCTTATGCTGTATAAAATAAGCTATAAGCATATTTTTCAAAGCGATTTTTCAGGCTTAATCAGCTACAATAAGCGCTATGGAAATTTTATCTTCTGCCGGTCTGCTGACCGGTCTTAATAGTGAACAATTAGCCGCCGTTACCTGGCCTGCGCAACCGGCACTGGTACTGGCGGGTGCAGGAAGTGGTAAAACCAGAGTACTAACCACACGTATTGCCTGGTTATTGCAGACTGGCCAGGCCAGTGTACACAGCATTCTGGCTGTTACCTTTACCAATAAGGCGGCTAAAGAAATGCAATTGCGCCTGAGCACGCTGTTACCGGTTTCGGTACGGGCGATGTGGCTGGGGACATTTCACGGGCTGTGCCATCGGTTTTTACGACTGCACCATCAGGAAGCAGCACTGCCCAAGACCTTTCAGATTCTGGATATGGGTGATCAGCTTTCTGTAGTCAAGCGCTTGCTCAAACAACTGAATATTGCTGAAGAAATTATCTCACCACGCAGTCTGCAGGGATTCATTAATGCACAAAAAGAAAACGGATTGCGTGCTTCGCGTTTATCAGCTCGCGACCCGCATGAACGGCAAATGATTGAATGTTATGCCGCCTATGACAGTTTGTGCCGGAATGAAGGTGTAGTGGATTTCGCGGAATTAATGTTACGCAGTTATGAAATTCTGCAGAGTAATGAAATATTGCGCAATCATTACCAGAACCGTTTTAATCATGTGCTGATTGATGAATTTCAGGATACAAATAAATTACAGTATGCATGGCTAAAATTACTGGCCGGAGAGCATGCAGCGGTTTTCGCTGTGGGAGACGACGACCAGAGTATTTATCGCTTTCGCGGTGCCGAAGTAGCCAATATGACCCGCTTTCTGAATGAATTTCATGTTGGCGAACCTATCCGGCTGGAACAAAATTACCGTTCGGTAGGCAATATTCTGACTGCAGCCAACGCGGTGATTGCACACAACGCCAGCCGTTTGGGTAAAAATCTGCGCACTCAGGCCGGCGATGGCGAAAAAATCCGTGTACTTCAGGCAATTAATGATCTTGAAGAAGCGCAGTTTGTGGTTGATGAAGTGAAGGCTTTACACCGCGAAGGGCTGAATTATATGCAGATGGCTGTCCTGTATCGCAGTAATGCCCAGTCGCGGGTTCTGGAACAGGCTCTGTTCCGCGCCGGTATACCTTACAAAATTTATGGCGGCCTGCGCTTTTATGAGCGTCAGGAAATCAAACATGCACTGGCTTACCTGCGTCTGGCGGTTAACCCCAATGATGATAATGCCTTATTACGCGTAATCAATGTGCCGGCACGCGGTATCGGCGCGCGGAGTGTTGAAAACATTCAGGCGGCAGCCAATGAAGCCCATACTTCGTTATGGCAGGCGGCCATCAGCCTGTCAGCGAAAAACAGTAAAATTGCTGCTTTTATCCGCCTGATTGAAAATTTACAGCAACAGGCTGCGCAAGTTTCTCTGCAGGAACTGATGGCTGCTGCCATCTATGATAGCGGTCTGATGGAACACTACCGTACCCAGAAAGGTGAACAGCAGGAACGCATCAACAACCTGGAAGAATTACTGAATGCGGCAGTGGCATTTAAACCGCAGGAATCCGGTTTTGATATGGAACCTGAGTATGATGAAAACGATCCTTTATTTCCGGTACTGTCTTTTTTAAGTACAGCCTCGCTGGAAGCAGGAGAGCATCAGGCCGGTCAGGGTGAAGATGCCTTGCAGTTAATGACTGTGCATGCAGCCAAGGGGTTGGAATTTGATGGTGTATTTCTGACAGGGCTGGAAGAAGGTTTATTCCCCAGTGAATACAGCATGGCCGAACGCGACGGGCTGGAAGAAGAGCGGCGCCTGATGTATGTAGCCATCACCAGAGCACGAAAACGCCTGTATTTAACAATGGCAGAACAACGCCTGTTACACGGACAAACGCATTTTGCCCTGCCATCACGCTTTGTGGATGAAATACCGGAAGAAGTATTGCAATATCTGTCTGCTCACAGAAACTCTCTGATAGCCCGGCAACAGTCCACGCAGAGAACCAATCCGTTTCACAGCCGCAGCAAACTGGCAGAAACACAGGAGAACACGGATTTTGACGGCTTTCAGCTGGGACAGAATGTTTATCATGAACGTTTCGGCACAGGTGTCATCATAGATGCTACCCGGAAAGCTGAAGGGGCACGCCTGACCATCAATTTCGGTAAACAGGGGATTAAAGAGCTGGATACCGTATTTGCCAAAAGCAAGCTAAGTATTATTTCTTAAACAATTGCTCAGGTAACGGCTGGTAAGCAAAAGCCTGAGAGGAGACAGTCATGCAACAATACGACAGTAACAATATTTTTGCCCGAATTATCCGTGGTGAAATTCCTTGCCATAAAGTCTATGAGGATGAGCAGACACTGGCCTTTATGGATGTGATGCCACAGGCTCGCGGCCATGTACTGGTGATTCCTAAATGTGAAGCAATAGAGTTAACTGACATACCGCAAGATTACCTTGCTGCCGTATTCAGTGCAGCCAAAAAGATTATTAATGCGCAACGTAAAGTGTTACATCGTAATGGCGTTGTGCAATTACAGTTGTCTGGCGAACAGGCCGGTCAGTCTGTATTTCATTATCACATTCATCTGATTCCCGGACATATCCATGAACTGGGTAAACATGAAAGTGTGGCTGCTGATCAGGCAGAACTGGCGCAACTGGCTGCACAATTACGTGCAGAACTGGCCTGACCATTTTTTGATTCAATAATTATCCACAGAATTATCCACAGATAATCAGTAAAATAAATAGTATTTATTATGCTATAACCCTTGTTTTATAAGGAATTAAGCATAAAGACTGATTTTTATCCAGTTAAATACTACAAATTTGTCCACAATGATTCAGTTGTTGTACCAAATCTCCCTGTCGCTCCTGCACCTTTCGGTAAACGGAGCGATAATTTATTTCCTGGTCAATACAGATTAAATTGTTCAGTCAGTTTCAGCTTAAACGCCTTTGTGATTACAGACTAGCCATATCCTGCATATTTAGCGGAACTTAATTCACTAAAACGCCTGCTTACGCTTTTCATCAACAGGAAATGCGACAAATCATTTTTTTCTGCCGGTTTCAGCAGAAGCAAGCCTTAACCGGCCTGTATCTTTTCTTCTGATAACAAAAGCCCGCAGAAAAATTATGCTCTGCGGGCTTTTACACAGTATAACCAGTATTAATTATTCATACATCCGGAATAAACACTTCTGAACTGTGGTACTTTCGTATTTTATTCAAATAAATCACGCAGTTTGTCCATGAATGATTTTTGCCGCGGCGTCTGAGCCCTGTCCATACCGGTAGAGATTTTTTCAAACTCTTCCAGTAATTCACGCTGACGATCGGTCAGATTTACCGGTGTCTCTACCACGATATGACAATATAAATCACCCACAGCAGCCGAACGTACAGATTTAATTCCTTTACCACGTACCCGCATGCGACGACCGGTTTGTGTTTCTTTCGGAATATTCAGTTTGACTTTACCATCCAGCGTAGGCACCTCAACCTCCCCGCCAAGCGCTGCTATCGTAAAACTGATAGGCAATTCACAGTGCAAATCCATGCCGTCACGCTCAAAGACCGGATGCGGGCGCACGTTCACCATCACATATAAATCACCGGCAGGCGCACCATGCTTACCGGGTTCACCTTCACCGCTCAGGCGGATACGCTGACCGTCATCAATTCCGGCCGGAATGGAAACCTCAACAGTCTTGCGGGTTTTTACCAGTCCGTCGCCATGACATTTAACACACGGATCCTTAATCTGTTTACCACTGCCGTGACAGGTCGGGCAGGTCTGCTGTAACTGGAAAATGGCCTGCCGTACCTGAACGACACCACTGCCGCCACACATGCTGCAAGTAGTGGCAGAAGTCCCGACTTTAGCACCACTGCCGTGGCAGACATCACATTCTTCATGAGTAGGAATAGTGATTTTTTTCTTAATACCGCGCGCAGCCTCTTCCAGACTGATTTCAATATTATATTGTAAATCAGCGCCCTGATTATTCTGCTGCGACCGTCCGCCGGCTCCGCCGCCAAACATCTGGCTGAAAATATCACCAAAATCAAAACCGCCGGAAAAGCCGCCGGCTCCGGCACCCATATTGCCGTCTACACCGGCATGTCCAAACTGGTCATAGGCAGCACGTTTTTGAGAATCAGACAATACTTCATAAGCACGCTGTACTTCTTTAAATTTTTCTTCGGCGTTTTTATCGCCCTGATTACGGTCAGGATGGTATTTCATGGCCAGCTTACGATAAGCTTTTTTGATTTCCTCATCCCCTGCAGTACGGCTTATACCCAGTACTTCATAAAAATCTACTTCAGTCATAATTTTATTCCAAAGGTTTGCAGGCAACCTGCTCTTAAACAGCAGGATGCCTGAACAGCAAAACCGGATAGATAATAGAAATGCAACCCATATATGGGCTGCATGTATAAAAACAAGGTTTTAAGTAAAAGTTATTTCTGACCGAAGCACAATATACGGCCTGAAAACAATCAGGCAGACAAAGAATCAACGGTCACACCCGTATATTTATACTGTCAGCAAAGTAGCCAATCTAATCGTGCACCATCCATCAGGTAATCTTCAAAGCATTTTAAATAATTCAGCCGGATATTTGGCTGGCATTATCTGCCGGCAGCAAAACATTAATATAGTTTAGTCCGACACTTACCTGTATCGGATCGATTCCGGTTATCGATACCTTCATCCGGCATTTTGGCATGGCATCCACCGGTACACCGTTAACACGGCTTACCAGTGGCAGGCCTTCAATACGCACTAAATCATCACGTATTAACTGAGCAGTCAGCTCCTGCAACTGTTCCTGCTGAATATATATCAGACTCCAGTATGCTTCCATATGGCGCTGAAAATCATTGTAGGCTGCATAAGCCGACTCAAAATCACGCAATACCGCAAACAGCATGGCATCCTGCGGTTCAAAACGTGGCTCTGCTTCCGGATCCAGTAAACTGATCAGCTGCTTCTGATTAATATAATCAGTAGCACGGCGCAGTGGTGAAGTAAACCAGGCATAATGTTTCAGCCCCAGACCAATATGCGGTTCAGACTGAGTACTCATCCGTACTCTGCCGGTAGGCTGTACACGGAATAATCCCGCCATTTCAGCCTCATCCAGCATCTGCGCCCAGGTGCTGTTGGCAAAAATCATCAGTTCACTGACCAGCGTATCAATTGGTGCTCCGCGTTCACGCACGCTGATATGTACAGTATTATCCGCCCCAAGCTTAATTCCATAATCGTACTGTGGTAAACGTTCCGGATCATATTTACCCCGCGCCTGCATTCTGGCCACAGCAAAATCATATAACCAGTTCATTTCATGCTGATGTGCAAAAGCTTCAGTATCACTGCGCGGCTGCAAAGGCTGAAATGCCTGCTCAATATTTTCAATACGTAAATTACAGTCTATATACACCGATTCAATTCGTGATTCATAACGTATCACCTCAAACTGCGGATTGATTTCTGCATACAGACTGACTGCCGGTCGTGCTGCTCCTTCATCCAGACTGAAAGCAGCTATCCAGTTATCCGGCAGCATGGTAATTTTACTGCCGGGATAATACACAGTACTTAAACGTTCAAATATCAGCTTTTCCAGCAAAGACTCAGCATCTATTGCCAGAGCCGGGGCAGCAATATGAATTCCGACCAGTTTGTTGCCATTGGGCAGGTCACGTACACTGAATGCATCATCTACCTCACTGGTTTCAATGTCATCAATGGAAAATGCGCGTACTGCGGTATCGGCATCTGGCAGATTGCGCATAACCGGTACAGGATAGTTACCGCAATCCATACCTTTGGGAAACTGGGTAAGTAAAAAACCATCCAGAAAATATTCAGGCAGAGGCGGTACTGCACCAACGCTCTGGAGCAGGGCAAACAGTGAGGTTTTTTTCTGATCAGCAGCTTTGACCACTGCTTTGTATTTCAGACTTTGTTTATCAGGTGCATGCAGAATCATTTTGGCTTCAGCAGCAATTTCATCCGGCAGGCGACCGGCCAGCAATTCCTGTATCCAGCCATTGATTTGCTCTTCCTGCTGTTTGCGCCGTTCAATGGCTGCCAGCGCCTGCTGTAATGTTTCTGCCGGCGCAGCTTTGAATACACCTTTATTTTTTTTGTAAAAATACATAGGCGCTGCATACAGAGCCATCAGTGTGGCTGCCAGCTCAATATTCCCGCTGCTATTGCCAAAATATTCACTGGCTGCACTGGCTGCGGTAAATTCACTTTCAGTGCCTACCGCTTCCCAGAGCAGACTGATATCAATACCGGCAGCTGCTTCAGCAGCCTGTTGTAAAAATTGCGCAGCATCACCATCAAACACCAGAAAAACGTGGCTGGCCTTGATTTTTGCCCGCTTACCATGTTGTGTATTAACCAGAAAAGTAGCATCATTTTCCTGAACTATTTCCGCTACTTTAAACTGACCTGACTCCTCATAAAAAATATGTTTACCCATAACACCTACTTAAACCAAAGAAACCATCCAGGTAATCTGTAAAACAGATTCAGATAATATTTCTTTATATAATTATAAACGGCTGTACTCAATCTCAGATTTTATGTCCGAACTGTAATGCTGTTTCAGACAATCACATCCGTTTTTTATATATTCAAATGTCAAAACATACAAATTAAATAATTCTATGTTTTAATTATTTAAGAAAACAATTACTTAAAGTTATTACAATATAATTATGCTTAAAACAATATTATGCTTTAAAAACTGATAAATAAACAGTAAAAACATTTATCCAATAAGAATATTCATAACAATAAAAAGTTTTTATAAATACCAAAAGAATAATCTGCTAAATATACTCATAGATAAATTTATACAATACATTGCCAAAATCGCAGATTATTATCATAAAATTAAATATACACTTTAAATATATACTCAATAAAACCAAAATTTACCTTTATTAGCATGTAAATTTTTTTGCCAGTGCAATCACCTGTATCAGAAAATGTAATTAGCTATATTATTACTATATATAGTAAATTTTCAATAATATCTAATTTTTTTAATAAAAAACAAATCAGATATTACAACAGAAAATGCGGGTTTGAATCTGGCTAGCAGGATCAAAATAAAATATCAGTATGTTGTTTAATACACAATAATTTCTGTTCGAAAATAATAATATTATTAATATTCATGTCTGCTTATACAGATCATACTAAGAAATACACCAGCCTGTTATCAGAAATTTCTTACCAGAATTGTATGATACAGATATCCACAGCAATAGCCATAGTGCGAGTGTTACAATAGCCATAAATTCATGTAAAGACCTATGATATGAAAAAAATAACCCCAAAAAGCTATGAAGAAGCTATCCGGCAACTGGAAAAAATAACCGAATCCATGCAAAACAATGATCTTCCGCTGGAAGAATCACTGGCTGCATATGAATATGGTCAGGAACTGGTGCAATACTGCCAGCAGAAGCTGGCGGAGGTAGAACAAAAACTACAGGTACTGGATAATGGTGAATTAAAGGAGCTGAAGCTTGAAACAGGGGAGTAATTTTGCCGACTGGCAAAAACATGTACAGACACATACGGAAGAAACATTAACCCGATTACTTCCGCCGGCCGGACAACTTCCCGCACCACTGATTGAAGCCATGCGCTATGCGGCGCTGGATGGCGGTAAACGGTTGCGGCCAATGCTGGTTCTGGCGGCGGCGGAGCTAGGTAGTGCGGTTACAGAAGCCGCAGATTATGCTCTGGCTGCAATCGAATGCATACATATCTATTCGCTTGTGCACGACGATATGCCGGAGATGGATAACGACAGTCTGCGTCACGGAAAACCTGCCTGTCACATACAATATACACCGGCAACAGCCTTGTTGGTTGGTGATGCCCTGCAAAGTATGGCATTCAGCCTGCTGAGCCGGCCAACTAGTCTGGACGCTGCGCGTCAGCTGCAAATGATACAGACTCTGGCACAGGCTGCCGGCTGTCATGGCATGGCCGGCGGACAGGCTATCGATTTAGCCTGCGTAGGGGTAGGTCTGAATCAGGCCGAACTGGAACACATGCACCAGTTGAAAACCGGTGCGCTGATCAGAGCAGCAGTTACACTGGGCGGACTTTGCTGTCAGGATATCAGCCAGCAGACATTAACCGCACTCGACCATTATGCCGCTCATCTGGGCTTGGCCTTTCAGGTTATCGATGATGTACTGGATTACGAGCAGGATAGCAGCACACTGGGTAAAACCGCCGGAAAAGATGCACAAACCAATAAACCTACCTACGTTAGCCTGATGGGACTTGATACAGCACGCCAGTATGCAGAAAATCTGGTACAACAGGCTATTGATGCTTTAAGCAGTTTTGACCAGCGTGCATCTCATCTTCGCGCACTGGCGCAATTTGTTGTTGCTCGCAATCATTAAAAATGCGCCAAGCAACAGCAAACTACGAATATATAAACATTGTCTGCGCAGTAATTCAGTAAATCACAGATATAACTTATTTACAGATCAGCTTATTAATAAAATAACTAACGCAGCCGCTTACCGGAAGCCCAGTCAATAATCTGACTGGGCTGTTTTCTTCCGCCGGTGCGCCCGCCCAGAATCATCACCTGTTTTCCAAACTGGCGTCTGACTTCACGCTCGGTACGACAGGCTTTTTTTCCCGCCCGGTTACAAGAAGTAGATACCAGCGCCGTACCTGCTGCTCTGCATAAAAACCGAGCAGTTACCAGGTCCGGAACCCGTACAGCCAGAGTTTGTCTGCCCCGCCCGCGTAACACAGGTGAAACCTGTTTGCGTATCGGTAACAGTAAAGTTCTGGGTGCCGGCCACTGCCGGCTGACAGCCGCTATATCGGTTGCGGACAAAGGTGCGAGCAAAGGCTGTAACTGAGTGAAATCAGCAGCAATAACAATCAGCCCTTTATGTTGCGGTCGCTTTTTCAATGCAATGACTTTACGCACCGCCGGCACACAATCAGGCAGACAGCCTAGCCCATAACTGCCTTCTGTAGGATAAGCAATCAAACCGCCACGATGCAGATGGCTGCGCAGACGATATAAAAACCGGCCGGACGGACGGGCAGGATGGCGCATAAATATTCTGAGAAACTAGACTAAACTATTATAATAGCAGGGCAGAATAAACCAGACTACACCCGTACCGGTCACAGCCACCCAACCACCAGAGACAATCATGATTACTGATGAACAACTATTGCGTTACAGCCGTCATATATTACTGGATAAGCTGGATATTGCCGGACAGGAAGCAATTCTTGCTGCCCGTGCTCTGGTAATCGGTGCCGGCGGCCTGGCACATCCGGCTCTGACTTATCTGGCTTCCAGCGGAATAGGGCATATTACCGTTGTGGATAACGACACTATCGAAATCAGTAATCTGCAACGCCAGTTCTGGTTTAATGATCAAGATATCGGTCAGGCAAAAGCCGCGATATTGTGCCGGCAGCTACAGACACAATATCCGCAAACCGGATTAAAGCCCATTGTAGCCAGAGCTGATGCCAGCCTGTTAGAGCAACTGGTTCAGCATACCGATATCATTCTGGATTGTACCGACAATTTTGCCAGCCGCCGGCTGATTAATCAGGCCTGTTTTAATGCACGCAAACCACTGGTTTCAGCCTCTGCACTGGTATTTGCCGGTCAGCTGGCAGTATATGATTTTCGTGATGGTCGCGGCCCCTGCTATCAGTGCCTGTTTGAAGGAGAAATGAATGATGAAGGTGCCAGTTGTGCTAAAAACGGAGTTTTTGCACCTTTACTCGGTATTATGGGCGCGGCACAGGCCAGTGAAGCATTGCAGATAATTGCCGATATTCACCCTGAGGGCTGCTGGCTACACTGTTTTGACGCTTGTTCTTTTCAATGGCAGCGCCTGCAGCTGGCTGCCAATCCGGATTGTCCGGTATGCGGGCAGCCAGTTTTATCCACAGAAATTTGTGGATAAAACTGTGGATATTTTTATTAATCAAAATCAGATAGTTTACGATCCTGACCGGCATTCCAGCCAGATACAGTAATAACCAGAGCAGCAATTAACATTAAACACAGTGCTGGAAACCAGGAATGCAGCATGTCATGCAAAGCACCCATCAGTACCGGACCTGCGGCTGCAAACAGATAACCACAGGTTTGAGCCATGCCAGATAACAGTACCCCCTCAGTAACACTGTCGCTGCGCAAGCTGAAAAACATCATACTCAGACAGAAAGCCCCGCTGATGCCCAGTCCCAGCAGCAATACAGCCGGAAAATAACAGCTGCGCCATGGCGACATCAGCAATAATACCGACAAGATTAAAGCCACGCCGCACATCGACCCTATCCAGTGCTGCTGCTTTAATCTGGCTGCATAAATCGGTATCAGCAAATTGGTTGGTATCATCACCAGCTGCATCAGCCCGAGCCAGCCACCGGCTTCCGTTGCGGATACTCCGGCCTTGGCTACAATCTGCGGCAACCAGCTGACTGTAGAATAAAACAGGAATGACTGAAACCCCATAAACAGCGTTACCTGCCAGGCCAGCGGATTGCGCCACAGATGTGTTTTTACCTGACGCGCACGTACAGCCGCCTTGGGCATAGCATTGGCTGCTTTAAAAGGCAGCCACCAGATAACCATGGCTACCAGCGCCGGCAGAACCCAGATTACCAGAGCACCGCGCCAGCCCCATAGATTACTGTGAGCAAGTGGGGCACTTAAAGCAGAACCGGCCGCACCGCCCATATTCATCACCAGTGCATATAATGCGGTAACCAGCCCCATTTTAAACGGAAAATACTGCTTTACCATACTGGGAATCAGCACATTGCCAACAGCAATGGCACAGCTGAGCAAAGCCGTACCGGCCAGTAACAGAAACAACCCGGAACCACAGCGCAGCACCAGCCCCAGCGTTAAAATCCATAATGCAAAAAAGACCATCTGCTCCGAGCCCAGACGTGCTGCAAGCCTGGGAATAAAAATCGAAAACAGACCAAATGTCAGCAATGGTACCGTAGTCAGCATGCCTGCCAGTGTACTGCTTATCTGCAGCTGTGCCTGAATATTCTGTAATAAAGGCCCCACACCTGTCAGAGGGCCGCGCAAAACAAAAGCCAGAGCCAGAATAGCGACAAAAAGACTAAGCCGGTGCTGTGTTTTCGATACAGTCGAATCCGTTTTCATTACTTCACCAAATTACCCGTTTACCCTTAGGGTAGAAAAAACCATTCAATTTACCGGCCATTGCTGCAATAGCGCACGACCGCACTCCAGACCGGCTGCATAGCTGTAACGCAAACGACCGGCATCCCGGCACAGACGTCCGGCCATTTTGCCATCATCCGGAGGGTGGATTTCAACAATATACCGGCAGTTCTCAGGCTGCTGCATCCATGCCAGAGTAGCATTATAATGCTTTACCCGCTGCCGTAATGCCTGAGCAAACCCGCCGGCAGGCAGAAACTTTGCCAACAGACTATCACTCAGGGTACCTTTTTTTACATAATTTTGTGCCCGGGTACGGATTACCACGACTCGATTAATATTTGGCCGGGACAGAGCCCACTGTACCGGCAGAGCATCAGCTACTCCGCCGTCAAAATAAAATTCACTACCGATTGCTACCGGCTTACGGATCATAAACGGAATTGAGCTGGAAGCGCGCAGTACATCCAGAAAAGAATCGGGCTGAGCCACAGCATATTCCGGCTCACCGCTAAGCGCATTACTTAACACAATCCTGAAATCACGCTGCTGTGCAAACATACGTTCACAGTCCAGCGGATTTTCCTGTTGCACAACCTGCCATAACCAATCGATATCCATCAGGTCGCCGCCACGCATAAAGCGTGACCAGCGGATAAATTCCGGCCGGCAGGACTGATCAAGCAGTACAGCCAGATTACGCCCTTCCTGTTTGGACAGATAACTGGCAATAGTACTGGCTCCGGAAGATACTCCGACCAGTAAACTAAACGGGTTAAAATCTGCCTGTAAGAAGGCATCAGTCACACCGCTGCTGAATGCGGCACGCATTCCTCCGCCTTCTACAACCAGTGCAGTTTGCATTCCGGCAGGCTGCCGACCAGTATGCATATTGCCATTTCCATATTTATGTAAAAATAATTTAATATTATTAAATATATAATACCGGCTATAGTAAATCAATAAAGCCGGTCGGCGCACAGTATCTTAATATTAATATCTTCTACGGTTCCTGTATATGTATATCAGCCTGTCAATATCCGGTACACACACCTGAATTTTATGATTTTTTTCAATCTGAACCATATCATTGTCAACTAAATATTTTCTAATCCTGTGTCCGGGAACCACTTTATCCATAAAATCGGCGCCAATTGATTCATCCGTAAACCGGGAAGATACGGTATATCCGCTATCTTTTATCACTTAACATTTTCCAACCCATAAAAAAACTTCCGGATTCAGATAAATCCGGAAGTTAGTCAGACTACTGAGTAAAAACAGTTTAATTGTGACCCCACTTAAAGCCGACACCGGCATTAAAGCCAACTTCTTTGCCTGTAGTGGAAACACCTGCACCCCAGCCAATATTACCGCTGTTACTCATGGCTTTATAATTAGCTCCTACCGCAGTATAGCCACGATAGGTACCAACACCTACACCAACAGCCTGTTCACCGGCATTCAGAGAGGGCAGATAAGCACCGGACAGAGCCATGGCCAGTGCCGTACCGGAATAGGCACGGCGTTCAGTCCGCTGAACACGATCATTTACCTGATTTACATACTTATTGATGTTGGTAATCTGATTATTCACACCCTTAAGCTGAGCCACATTGACTGCATCAGTATCAGCTGTACCAGCGGCAACCCCGGTTATCTGACGGTATACACCTTTCGATGCATCTCCTACAGATACCGCTCCTTCTGTACTCTTCGTTGCCCGGATTGCTGCTGCCTGCTGCTGCGTTGCCGTTACCGGTATATAGCCCTCTTTACCGGCTGCTGTACTTGCTACCGATCCAGATCCAAGTGCTACGCCTCCGCTCTGAGTTACTTTCGCCTGACTGCCCAGAGCAACACCATTGGCTGACGATGCGCTGGCAGAATCACCTATGGCAACTGCTGAGGTGCCGCTGGCCATTGATGCACCGCCTATTGCAACTGAATCAACCCCCTGAGCGATTGAGGCTGCTTTTGCTGAGTTACTCTTTGCATATTTAGTGCCGTAATCCTGAATATTCTGCAGAGCATCAGCAACATTATCCGTACTTACTATATTGCCTGTCGGGGTAGTGGTTTCATATTTAGGCGGCTTAATCTGACCTGTACTTGGATCATATCCACTTGGCTTACCTAAACCGGCAGTTATACTAGAAAGCTGACTTTCTGTTCTTTTACTGATTGCAGTTGACAGACTCGACAGTGCATCATCAGAAATAGTGCCAGTGCCTGCGGGCAGACCGCCTACTGCTGTTGACAGGCTTGATAAACCAGTTGACATGCTTGATGATAGGGTACTGATACTTTGTTTTACATCCCACAACTGACCAGCATTCACTGCATCAAGAGAGCCGGCTACTATATTACCGCCTTTAACACCGGTAATTGTCTGTGCAATACCTCCGCGGGCAGCATCATAAACTGTACCATTCCACTGTAACGCATTCGCATTCAGATTAGCGATACTGGTGCTCATACTACCTGGGGCTGTGCCAATCAATAAATCTGATATCGCTGTTGAAGTGGATGTTGACAAAGAACTCAGATCGGTAGACAGCGAAGTTTTTACTTCGTATAACTGGCCGCCATTTACCGCATCATGCGAACCTGGAGCAAGCTCACCTTCTGCCAGATTCACAATTTTGCGATAAGTAGGAATAGAATCACGAGTCATACCGTTGTTGGTTTGGCCTGCATCAAATCCGTCTTTATCTTTATTCCATGTGATCGTATGCTCTTCTAGATAATCCACTCGTCCCTTTATGGATTTAGAAGCGCTTGCCAAGTCGCTTACACTTTTTGAAAGACCTTGATATCCGGTGGACAGAGAACTACTTATACTGGCGATCTGAGGAGAAACATTTTCGAAAACAGTTGAGGAAACAGTTGTTAACAGACTGCTCAGACCGGTTGAAGCTGAGGTGGACAGAGCAAAGAACTGACCTCCGTTAATTGCATCGGTTGAATGTGCTGATACATCACCGGCAGCTACATGGGTAATTCTTTGTGCACTTCCGCTTCCGTGACTGGCATCATATGCACTTATACCGCTATTCCATTGCAGGGCATCCTGATTTAATGAAGATACCTGGTTATTGATATTAACATATCCGCTTGACAGGCTGTTTATGCTGCTATTAGCTGTGTTCAGACCGGTTGATAGGCTGGATACGTTTTGATTTACCTCTTTCAGGTTATCAGCAATGATTGTGGATATACTACCCTGCTGAATGTCTGCCATGTTGCTCATGCTGGTTGATAAACTGTTCAGACCGGTTGATGCTGAGTTGGACAGAGCAAAGAGCTGGCCTCCGTTAATTGCATCGGTTGAATGTGCTGATACATCACCGGCAGCTACATGGGTAATTCTTTGTGCACTTCCGCTTCCATGACTGGCATCATATGCACTTATACCGCTATTCCATTGCAGGGCATCCTGATTTAATGAAGATACCTGGTTATTGATATTTACATATCCGCTTGACAGGCTGGCTATATCGTTATTAGCTGTGTTCAGTCCTGTTGACAGGCTGGATACGTTTTGATTTACATCTTTCAGGTTATCAGCAATGATTGTGGATATACTACCCTGCTGAATATCTGCCAGGCTGCTCATGCTGGTTGATAAACTATTCAGACCGGTTGATGCTGAGCTGGACAGAGCAAAGAGCTGACCTCCGTTAATTGCATCAGTTGAATCTGCTGATACATTACCGGCAGCTACATGGGTAATTCTTTGTGCATTACCGCTTCCATGACTGGCATCATATGCACTTATACCGCTATTCCATTGCAGGGCATCCTGATTTAATGAAGATACCTGGTTATTGATACTAGCATATCCGCTTGACAGGCTGTTTATGCCGCTATTAGCTGTGCTCAGACCGGTTGACAGGCTGGATACGTTTTGATTTACATCTTTCAGGTTATCAGCAATGATTGTGGATATGCTGCCCTGCTGAATGTCTGCCATGCTGCTCATGCTGGTTGATAAACTGCTCAGACCGGTTGATGCTGAGTTGGACAGAGCAAAGAGCTGACCTCCGTTAATTGCATCAGTTGAATCCGCTGATACATTACCGGCTGCTACATGGGTAATTCTTTGTGCACTACCGCTTCCATGACTGGCATCATATGCACTTATACCGCCATTCCATTGCAGGGCATCCTGATTTAATGAAGATACCTGGTTATTGATATTTACATATCCGCTTGACAGGCTGGCTATATCGTTATTAGCTGTGTTCAGTCCTGTTGACAGGCTGGATACGTTTTGATTTACATCTTTCAGGTTATCAGCAATGATTGTGGATATACTACCCTGCTGAATATCTGCCAGGCTGCTCATGCTGGTTGATAAACTATTCAGACCGGTTGAGGCTGAGCTGGACAGAGCAAAGAGCTGACCTCCGTTAATTGCATCAGTTGAATCTGCTGATACATTACCGGCAGCTACATGGGTAATTCTTTGTGCACTTCCGCTTCCATGACTGGCATCATATGCACTTACACCGCCATTCCATTGCAGGGCATCCTGCTGTAGTCCGGCAACATTACTGGTGGCAGTACTGATCGTATTGTCTAATTGTCCCAGTATCGTTGAAGTACTGGAAGAAAGGCTATTCAGTCCGATGGCAGTACTGGAAGACAGACTGCTCAATCCGCTAGCTGCACTGGAAGATAAACTGTTCAATCCGCTAGAAGTACTGTTAGACAGGCTGGCTATCGTGCTTGAAGTAGTCGAAGATAAACTGCTCAAAGCATTTGATGCTGCGGTAGACAGACTGCTTAATCCGCTGGAAGTTGTGGTAGACAGACTATTTAGTCTGTCCGGCCAGTCTGTAGATAAACCGTTTACTTTATCCTGAACTGAGCTTAAACCACTAGAGACTGATCCTGATACTTCTGCCAGACTGCTGGCATAATTTGCATTAGCCTGATCAAGCTGCGCACCAGTAATCACATCAGTTGAATCTGCTGATACTTCACCGGCAGCAACATTGGTAATTTTTGCCGGATTTTTGGTTGCACGACTGGCATCATAAGCAGCAATATCATCATTCCATTGCAGTGCATTCTGCTTTAAATTAGTTACCCTGTTATCAATATTGCTTGCAACAGTAGACAGACTGATCACATCATTACCACCAGTTTGAGTAATCGTACTCAAAGATGACGTGAAATGATCGAAACTGGTACTAACACTGCTGGAAAGTTCCGTAATATTAGTATTAGTTGTATATAACTGGCCGGCAGTAGCAACATCACTTGATCCCTTTTCAATATTGCCATCAGCTACATTGGTAATTTTCTGGACTTTTCCGTCACGCATAGCATCATAAGCACCATCTTTCCACAATAGCGCATTCTGCTGTAATGTTTTTACATGAGAGTCAGTCGCTGCCAGGCTGCTTGATGCTGATGCAGACAGTTCAGTCAATCTGCTGTTGGTACTGTCGATACCAGTAGACAAACTGGATAATCGATTACCACTAATTTCAGACAATGATGAAGACAGGCTATTTAAACCTGTTACCACACTGCTGGAAACGTCGTTTAGATTACCGGACAGGCTGCTAACCTGAGTATTGGTATCAAACAATTGCCCGCCGGTAATTACATCACTTGAGTCTGCTGCCAGACTACCTTGGGCTACATTGGTAATTTTTTGTGCAGTACCGGTTGCATGACTGGCATCATAAGCAGATATATTGCTATTCCATTGCAGCGCATTCTGCTGTAATGTAGCTATATTTGAATTAACAGAGCTTAACCCCGTATTGGCCGCTGCAGAAAGAGAGCTCAGACCGGTACTCAGCGATTGATTTAAATCAGCTGAAATATTATTCAAACTGGCAGATGTCGAACCAGACAAACTTACCAATCTGCTATCCAAACCGGCAGACAGAGTAGCCACACTGGTATTGGTGTCAAATAATTGCTTACCGGTGACAACATCAGTGGATTGATCACTCAGATCACCATCTTTAACATGGGTAATTTTCTGTACACCATTTTCAACACCATGGCTGGCATCGTAAGCACCGTCTTTCCACTGTAAAGCATCCTGCTGCAAGTTAGTAATATTGGAATTGATATTATTCAAACCTGTACTAAGAGCTGTAGATAAACTGCCCACACCATCCGCAGATAGATTCTGCAGAGAACTGGATAAATTATTCAAACTTTCTGCTGTAGAACTAGAAAGACTAAACAGCTGTTTACCGGTCACCGCATCGGTTGAGTCAGCACCCTCTCTGCCGTCTGCTACATTGGTAATGCGCTGATTACCAAGTGCCGGATGTTTAGCACTGTATGCCTTATCAGTATCATTCCATTGCAAAGCATTATCCTGCAAGGCCGCAACTTCGCGCTGATTGTTTCCCACAAGTCCGGAAAGACTACTAATAATCGACTGAGAAGAGCTGCTTAAGGCCGTACTCAGACTGTCTAACCCACCTGTAGTTGATAAAGATAGATTATTCAGAAAATTATTGGTTGTATATAACTGTGCTCCGATCACCACATCAGATGAATCTGCTGTTAAGGCACCGGCCGCAACACCTGTAATTTTCCGATTACCGGCATCATAAGCGATTTTACTTTCATTCCATAACAGAGCTTTATTACTTACATCGTCTATTTTTTGGTTACTGTCTGCCAGATTTGTACTTATTGTGCTGGTTACGTTATTCAGTTTAGCTACAGTAGCGGTCGAAAGACTGTATAACTGTCCGCCGGTAATTACATCTGTTGATCCCTGTTCAGTACTGCCGTCTGCAACATTGGTAATTTTCTGAGCTTTTCCGTTACGCTCAGCATCATAGGCACCATTTACCCCATTGTCACCTGCTTTCCACAGTAAAGCGTTATTTTGCAAACTAGACAGGCTGCTACTTACACCACTGGCTACTGTAGACAAACTAGCAATATCTGCTATATTTGAATTACCCACTGAATTTGACAGGCTGGTCAAACTTGAAGCAAAACTTTCTGATAAATTAGTCAGATTTGTATTGGTTTCATATAACTGGGAACCAATAACCACGTCACTGGAATGAGCCGAAGAAATATCACCGGCCGCAACATGCGTGATTTTCTGGGCTTTTCCGTCACGTTCAGCATCAAATACACCATCTTTTAACTGTAGTGCATCCCGGCTTAATTGATTCATGCTGGTTGAAGTATTGTCCAGAAGCTGATTGAGCTTATTTGAAGTTTCTGACAGGGTTGTACTGATTGAAGCAGACATTGAAGTGGAATTCGATAGCGCAGTGGAAATACTGCTTATCGCAACAGTTGACAAACTGCTCAATGCTGAATTGGTACTATAAAGCTGTCCGCCATTAATAGCATCAGTTGATTCTGGCGATAAATCACCGGCCGCAACATTGATAATTTTTGCTGTATTTGCCTGACCGTGAACTGCATCATAAGCCTGTACATCGTCATTCCACCGTAATGCATTTTCCTGCATCTGGCTGATACTGGTTAAAACTGAAGTATTTATTGCATCAAGTTTGTTATTAGTTTCAGTAAGCCGGCTGTCCAGTAAGCCGGCTGTATCTACCAGCTTGCTGTCATATGTAACTAAAGTTGAATTGGTCGTATTTATCAGTTCATTTAATTCTTTGTCGTTTTTAGTTAAATGGCTTACTGTTGAAGAAGACAGATCATACAGACTGGTTGACACAGAATCGCCCAGGCTTTTTAACTGAGCCACATTGACAGCATCAGTATCCTGTGTACCGGCTGCCAGGCCGGTAATCTGCCGTGTGACACCGGCACTGGCATTACCAATCGCCACCGAGCCTCTGGTACTGTTCCAGGTAGATGATGTGGCATCATGAACCGCACCAGCAGGATCATAGCCAGCCACACCTGCTGCGGCTGTAGTTGCAGAATTACTGCCTATAGCCACGCCGTCATCAGAACTGGCATTAGCCGCTGTACCGATGGCTACACCATTCGTACCACTAACTCGAATATTGTTACCCAGTGCCAGGACATCAGCAGCAGAAACTTCAGCTTTATTACCTACAATCATGGCCCCGGTAGCATTTGCAGAAACTTTATTCAGATTACCTAATATTCTTATATCATTAGTTTTTGAATGGCCTTTTGAATCAAGTGCTACATCTACAGAATTACTATTACCAAATATACCAGTATTATCAGCAGCAATCGTACCATTCTGATTACCGAAAGAATACGTGTCATTCCCTGTTACTCTTGTGATGCCGGTTGCCTGATCTTTATCTTCATCTGCAATTTCACCATTGACTGAATCATAAGCAGTTGTTGTCTGAGAGCCGCCAATCGCACCGGATCTGTTTCCGCTTACCTGATTGGCTGAGCCTATACTGATACTTTGTTCGCCAGTGGCCTGAGCTGTATTACCGATAGCTACGGCAGAATCTGCTGTAGCTTGTGCCTGCACACCTAAGGCAACAGTACCATCAGCACTGGCCTGAGATTTCAAACCGGCAGCCACACTACCCACACCATTAGAAGATGCAACCGAACCTAAAGCCACACTGGAAACACCTGTAGCTTCAGCGCCGACACCAAAAGCAATCGAGGCCCGCCCGGAAGCCAGAGCAGCAGTTCCGATGGCCATCGCGCCGCCGGCAGTAGCGGTGGCGTTGGTACCGAATGCTACTGAGTAGTTACCAGATGTATAAGCACCACAACCGGATGCAAAAGAATGGACACCATAAGCTACCGGCATTTTATTTGAGGCTGCGTCCCCTTGCTGAACAGCTTTATTCGCATTAACAGCCGTTGTTGTTGTACCATAGGCCGGATCATTTTGATAAGCAAAGCGTCTATATTCGTCCAATGCAGAGATTAATGCACCAGTAACCGTACGCTCCGGATCACTCCTGCCCGCAACTTCATCGGCTCTGCAGTTTGTACCATCTTTAGCAAAACCATTAATCCCATTGATAACTACAGAACCATGACTTGCCCATACCTTACCATTTTTATCTGCATAGTTTACTTCAATACCAGGGTGACTTAAACTAACACCACCAACCAGTGCCGTATTTGCAGCAAAAACATTCGGAATAACAAGTGAAAAATTCAGAATTGAAGCAATAAGACTCCGTTTAAAGACTGATCTGAATCGGGACTTACTGTTTATCATGCCTGTGGCTGGCAAGCAGGCTACGGTATCGGACTTGGTTTTGCTCTTAGCTAGTTCGGAGGCGGCCACCCAGGTCTGGGTCGTTTCATTCCATATAGCACGATATATTTTATTCAATTGGTTTACTCCTGATTAGAAATCATGCCGTCAAACAAAATTTGTATAAACTTAAATAAAGTTAAATTTTAAAATTAAATCTTTAAGCAATATAACATAATCTACTTGCTTGTATGTATTGAACAAATTTAAATGATATTTAGTAAACCCGATAAAAATTATATTTTTTATAAAAATAAATATTTGAAATTTAATTATTTTTTTATATTCATTTCAAAAATTAAATATATAAATATGTTAATCAAATAGATTGTTTATATGTTATTATTGTCTTATTAACACCACAGTAATCTGATTAACCCGATCTCTCAAAATTAAAAAATTATATTGGCATTTTTATTACACCTAAACAAATCTGATCCAAATAAATGGTTTTAGGCAGTTAGATTTATTATTTGCTTTTCGTTTACTAGCCACTTGAATAAATACAGTGATGAAAGTAAAAATAGTTATTAATCAGCTAAACGAAGCAAATTGACCGCAATTAAATTACGCTTGCACATCATCTGAATTGTATTTTGTGTACTATCGTTTCTGCATAGCAGAATAGAATTTGATCCGGCCATAATATTAATTTATCAAAACAGACAGATACAGAAAATGTATCCATATTCGCAGAGAAAAGCAGAATAGTCAGGAAATCCAAATCAAGGCATAACAGAATGTTATGCAGAAAGGTACGAAGCAAAAATGGTCTGACTGTAAAAACAATATGCTATTTAAATTAATAAATAGCATATTGTTAATCTGAATTAAAAATATAACTCTGAATAATTAATTACAGAAAAATCCAATTTTTAATTAGTAACCATGTAGCCGGAATACTGGTTTAACAACCATATTCAAATCAATCAGCAGCCATATCGAATCTATATAATCCGGTTACTGCTCCATTTGTTTTTCAACATCAATCAGCGCCCGGCGCGATAGAGCTAGATTGGCACGGTTGCTATCAAGTACTGAATACAAAAAAAGGCTGCCCAGTTTTTTCAGCGGCCGGATCAGATGATACTGCTGCCCCAGTGTGATCAGTATATCCTCAATTTCATCGTTAAGATCCAGCATCTGCATAGTTTTGATTTTAGAACGGATAACTTCCGTACTGCTGGCCGCGGCAATTTCCAGATCAATTTTATTAATGGCATTACCGGCCATCAACATACCATTATCATAATCAACCACCGCCGCCGCCAGTGCACCTTCTACGTTTAGTAATTGCGCTACAACAGCTTGATAATCCATTGCATTTATATCCCGGAATAATAAAGTGAAGCCGGTTAAATATTATCCGGCCAGTCTAACCTGATTTTGTTAAGTAATTATAACATATTCTTAACATGAATATTATCATGGCCGCAAATCAGGCTGCATGCGGTAACTGATGAAATGCGGCCGGCAGTTGATAATTATGCGGAAAAGTTACCCATTCATAGGCTTGCGGCTGTGCCAAAAGCTGCCTTAACAGCGCATTATTGATTGCATGGCCGGATTTATGCCCCTCAAAGGCGCCGATAATCGGGTGACCAAGGGTATAAAGATCTCCGACAGCATCAAGAATTTTATGCCGGACAAATTCATCCGGATAGCGCAATCCTTCAGGATTAAGCACATCCATATCATCAATTACAATCGCATTACTCAGATTACCCCCCAGCCCCAAATTGTGACTGCGCATCAGTTCTACTTCCTGCATAAAACCAAATGTCCGCGCCCGGGAAATTTCATCAACATATGACTGTCCGGCAAAATCAATCCGGAAAGTCTGGTTACTGCGATTAAAAACCGGATGATCAAAATTTATGGTTAATGTAATCTGAAATCCTTCATACGGAGTAAATTTTACCCATTTATCTCCCTCTGTCAGTACCAGCGGTTGTTTAATACGCAAAAATCTTTTTTCGACAGGTTGATCAATTACCCCGGCATCCTGTAACAGATAAATAAAAGGCAAGCTGGAACCATCCATAATGGGAATTTCCGGTGCATTAAGCTCAACAATAATATTATCGATTCCATAGGCAGCAAATGCCGACATAATATGCTCGATGGTGCCGATACGAATACCGTCCGGCGTAACAACCGTAGAAGATAAACGGGTATCGTTAATCAGTTCAGGAGTCAGTGGCACAAGCCGGCCAAGTTCTCCGTTTAGATCCGTACGGCGAAAACGAATACCGCTATCCGAAGCAGCCGGATGCAGACTCAGGCGTACCCGTTCCCCGGAATGCAAACCCACTCCTGTAACACTGATACTTTTTGCCAATGTGCGCTGCAGCATATTCTGTTCCTGATCAATCCGACCATCCTATGGTAACGAATTTCACTGGTAAAGGTAATGAAATTTGCCAAACAGTGGATAAATTATTGCTATCAGCATTGATTTCTGTTAATTATCCACAGCGAACAATAGTATCAGAAAAATTATCCACATAATCCACAAATCATCCGCAGATGTATTTAATAACTTATCTACAAATAAAAATATGATTTATAGTGATATTTTAAGTTTTCCACAGGATGTATGGCTTCGTCTTTGTCTTCATCCATTTATTATTTATATTTTTATTTGAATAATAATTTTAAATTTCGACATGTTCGCGTAATCCGGTTACTTCAACAGATTTATCTCTGAATTGAAATAAAACATCAAAATTACCCAGATGCATAACAAAAACTTTGTCTGTATGGTGCTGATGCACCGGTCGCGGATCTTGAGCCAGACTTTGATTAACTAATTGAAAATATTCTGAATCTAATGAAAAAAATTGCATTTGATTTAATGCATGCTGTGACCAGTGAACTGTCAGTAATTCGCGTTCATGTGCAAAACTGCTATGTGCATAAGGTTTAGCCTCAACAAACGGAATATAGGGTTTGATATCAATTACTGGTGTCTGATCGAGAAAATCCACACCACTTACATACAATCGAATCTGTTTGTTACATTCAATCCGCTCCAGTTTTACCAGTGATAAACCCAAATGATTAGGCCGGTGCGGACTGCGAGTAGCAAAAACCCCTTTTTTTTCTTTACCGCCTAGTTTCGGAGGACGAATTAATGGTTGCCAGCCATCTTTAATCGTGGCATGAAAAATAAACTGAATCCAGATATATTCATAATCACTTAAACCGCGTACACATTCAGCAGTAAATTCTGTGGATAAATCGATATATGCCTGAGCTGCTGGTACCAGACCGGGCTGCCGGGCAACCCCAAATTTTTGTTTATAGGGAGAATAAATGTAACCAATCGGACGGATTATCCAGTGCGGACTGGTACTGACTGTAGAATCAGACATAAAAGCAATATACATTATTGTGAATCAGAACTGCTGTATTGTACGGTAATTGGTGTATATGTCTGTATATAAATTGTGGATAAATTATTCAGTTTATTGTTTTTTTTGATTTTGTTTTTTCCAGTAGCTTAATTATGGTATATCACCATCATCACATTGATATTTTGTAATGAAATTTTATAATTAAATTAACGGATAAATATAAAATTTACCCTGTTTATCTGGATTGTGTGTATTTGTGAATAAAAAAAAGATGTTTTTGAAATATACTAGTGTATCCGGTTAGCCAGCTTTAAATATTTTAAAAAAATTATTATCAATAATTAAAATAAACTGATCCTACCTGTGGATAATTATTTATTACCGGCTAAAACAGCTTTTATTTGCTGGTCTGTTTAAAAACAGGTTATCAGACTGATTGTTTCAGGAATATGACTCGCAGATTGGTATTCTGTCGCTGACTGAGAGCTGATATTTGAACTGTGGCTGAATATAACAGAGTAGGGAAGTGGATAAATATATGATTTGTCAATAGTTAATTACTATATTTGCCTAACAGATCTCAGCGGCAGCTGTGTTTATTTCAGAAGCAGAAATCAGAGTGAATGAATATTTCTATTTTTATTGGTGCTAATTAAACCATAATGTAAACTTCAGATAACCGGTCTGATTTAATTCTGGCCGGCTGACAGTTATTCACAGCGGTTCTGACTGGTAAAAAGATATTACAGATTGATTATCGGCAGTTTGCCTGTATTTCTGTTACTATATCCGGTTAAATATAAGTGAGTGGTCATAATTAAATTACACTGATTAGCTGATTTATCTGTATTGCGGTGGTTAATCTGCAATCAGAATACCGGTAATCACTGATGATTGCCGGTTATGATTAATCTAAGGGTGGTTCAGATGAAAATATTGGTAGCGGTAAAGCGTGTTGTCGATTACAACGTGAAAGTACGTGTTAAACCTGATGAATCAGATGTGGATATTGGCAATGTGAAAATGTCGATGAATCCGTTTGATGAAATAGCTGTGGAAGAAGCTGTACGTTTAAAGGAGGCCGGTAAAGCCACTGAGGTGGTGGTGGTATCTTTAGGCGTAAAACAGTGTGAAGAAACTTTGCGTACAGCTCTGGCAATGGGTGCTGATCGTGCCATTCATGTTGAAACAGATGAAAAGCTCGAGCCGCTGGCCGTGGCTAAGTTATTAAAAGCGGTGGCCGAAACTGAGCAACCGCAGTTATTGTTGCTGGGTAAGCAGGCAATTGATGATGATGCCAATCAGACGGCACAAATGCTTGCCGCTTTAATGCAGCTTGCGCAGGGTACTTTTGCCAGCAAAATAGAGCTTAAAGCAGATGAAGTGCTGGTTACCCGTGAAATTGACGGCGGACAGGAACAGCTTGCGCTGAAATTACCTGCTGTAATCAGTACGGATTTGCGGCTGAATGAACCTCGCTATATCAAGCTGCCGAATATCATGCAGGCAAAAAAGAAACCGCTTGAGAAAAAAACTGTAGCTGAGCTAGGCGTGGATATCAGCCCGCGGTTAGTACAGTTAAAGGTAACTGAACCGGCTGAGCGGGCTGCCGGCATCCGGGTTGGAAATGTGGCCGAGCTGGTAGACAGATTGCATCACGAAGCAAAAGTCATTTAAAGGAGATATTAATGTCTGTATTGATTATTGCTGAGTATCAGCAATCCTGTCTGGATGAGGCTACTTTGCATGCTGTATCTGCAGCACAGCAACTGGGAGAAATTGATATTTTGATAGCCGGGCACAATGTGGCCGGTATCGCTGCCCAGGCACAGCAAATTAGCGGGGTACGAAAAGTATTACTGGCTGATGCTCCTGACTATGCTCAGGTATTGGCGGAAGCAGTAGCTCCGCTGGTAGTGCAACTTGCTGATTTATATGATCATATTATTGCAGCAGCTACTTGTTTCGGTAAAAATTTATTACCGCGTATTGCGGCTTTACTTGATTGTGCCCCTGTTTCTGATGTTGTTGCCATTATTGACAGTCAGACATTTGTTCATCCGATTTATGCCGGAAATGCTTTGCAGACAGTGCGTAGTGAACAATCGAAACAGTTGCTGACAATCCGGACTACCTCATTTGCTCTGGCTGAATCTGCTGGCGGGCAAGCAGCAATTGAATCTGTTGCCGCTGTTCCTGTGCCTGAATTAAGCCGTTTTATTGAACGTAAACTGACCAAATCAGATCATCCTGAGCTGACTACTGCTAAAGTGGTAGTCAGTGGCGGACGTGGTTTGGGCAGTGCTGAAAATTTTGCTGCACTTCTCAACTCGCTTGCCGATACCCTGAATGCAGCTATCGGTGCTTCACGCGCGGCTGTGGATGCCGGTTATGCTCCGAACGATTATCAGGTAGGGCAGACAGGGAAAGTAGTCGCACCGGAGTTATATATTGCTATTGGTATTTCAGGAGCCATTCAGCATCTGGCCGGAATGAAAGACAGTAAAGTTATTGTGGCTATTAATAAAGATGCTGATGCTCCAATTTTTAATGTAGCTGATTATGCGCTGGTTGCTGATTTAAATACTGCTGTACCAGAACTGCTCGAACAGTTAAAGGCTCTCGGACATTAAATTGCTGATGGTTGTTGAATAATGTTTCACGTGAAACATTATTCAACAGTTTAGCCTTGAAACAAACAGGTAAAAAGTATCCGGTTTGCTGTAACTGATTGCCGGTAAACTGCCTGAATATACCCAGTATTCAGGCAATTTTTATGATGTCTTTTATAAAAAATTCAGCTTAAAACGATGAACCGATTACATGATAATCAAAATTATGCATTTGCATCAGATAATTATTCAGGTGTCCACTCGAAAATTATCCAGGCACTGACAATTGCTAATGGCGGACATCAGCCTGCTTATGGTGCTGATGTGTATACGCTTGCTCTGCAACAGAAAATCAAACAGTTATTTGGTGAGCAGGCTGAAGCTTTTCCGGTATTTAACGGAACCGGAGCCAATGTTACCGCTTTACAGGCATTGTTGCCGCGCTGGGGTGCGGTGATTTGTGCGGAGAGCGCACATGTTCAGTGTGATGAAGGAGTGGCGCCTGAACATCTGGCCGGCGTAAAGCTCCTGACAGTTGCTACTGATGATGGTAAATTAACCCCGCAACAGGTAGCCCGGCAAGCCTGGGGTTTTGGAATGGAACATCGTGCTCAGCCGGCAGTTGTGTATATCAGCCAGACTACTGAGCTGGGCACTTGTTATAGTGTGGCTGAAATCCGTAATCTGGCCGAATATTGTCATAAACATAATATGCAGCTTTATCTGGATGGAGCACGGCTGGCGAATGCACTGGTAGCGGAAAATACTGACGCCAGAACCATGATTACTGATACAGGTGTGGATATGCTTAATCTGGGCGGTACTAAAAATGGTATGCTGCAGGGCGAATGTATCATCAGTATGCGCGCAGATACTCATGCTGCTATGCCGTATCTGCGTAAAATTAATGCTCAGCTTGGCGCAAAAATGCGTTTTATTTCAGCACAATTTCTGGCATGGCTGGAAGACGATCTGTGGCTGGATCTGGCCGCCAGCAGTAATCTGATGGCAAAGCGGCTGGCTGCATCATTGACCGCAATTGAGCAAGTATCGGTTACTCAAAAAGTTCAGGCAAATGCCATATTTGCCATATTACCTGCTAATGCTCGTGCCCGTTTGCATCAGCAGTTTCATTTTTATGACTGGGATGAAAGCAAAGGAGAGGTACGCTGGATGACCAGTTTTGATACCACGCCTGAACAAGTTGATGCATTTGCGGCCGCAATCAGGCAGGCTATTGCGGAAAAATGAGTACAATTTATCAGTACACAACGCTGGCAGCACCGGCGCAGGCTGAATTTAAAGATAAAGGCAGCCGTTTTCTGGCCTTTGCCTATCCGGTGCAGGATGAATCAGAAATTCGCCAGTATGTGCAAACTTTACGGGAACAGCATCACAAGGCGCGTCATTGCTGTTTTGCATGGCGTCTGGGTGTAGACGGTAACCGTTATCGTGCCAATGATGATGGAGAACCTGCCGGCAGTGCCGGCCGGCCGATTCTCGGACAGATTGATTCTGCGAATATCACTGACGTTTTAGTGATAGTGATACGTTATTTTGGTGGCACTTTGCTGGGAGTGCCTGGGCTGATCCATGCTTATAAATCTGCTACTGCGGCAGCGATAGAAGCTGCTGATAAAATTTGTCTGGATGTATGCCGGCAATTATGGCTTTATTGTGATTATGCTCATTTGAGTGAAGCAATGCGCTGGTGCCGGCAGCAGCAGGCACAGATAATACAGCAGGATCTGCAACAGCAGTGCTGTCTGTCTGTCCGCCTGCCGCTTGCTCAGCTGGAAAGTGGGCTGTCATCTTTACGCAAGCTGCGGATGATTGATGTTAAACTGGATAACTGAATATTATTACTGGTTAATGCTATAAAATGCAGCCGGCTGGCTGCATACACACCTTATTTTGGAGAAGGGGTATATGAAATTACTGGTTATCGGCAGCGGTGGAAGGGAACACGCTCTGGCCTGGCGTTTGGCACAGTCTCCCAAAGTAAATACGGTTTATGTTGCTCCGGGTAATGCCGGTACTGCAACAGAACCAAAGCTGCTCAACCTTGCTGTATCTGATCATCAGCAGTTGATTGCCTTCTGTCGTGAACAGCAAATAGCATTTACAGTAGTCGGACCGGAAGCACCACTGGCAGCCGGTATTGTGGATAAATTTACGGCCGCTGGTCTGGCTGTTTTTGGTCCGAGCCAATATTGCGCTCAGCTGGAAAGCTCTAAAGATTTTGCTAAGGCGTTTATGGCTAGAACGGGTATCCCCACAGCTGCCTATCAGACTTTTACTGATGCTGAAGCTGCTCATCAGTATATCAGTCAGAAAGGCGCACCGATTGTTATCAAGGCTGATGGTCTGGCAGCCGGTAAAGGAGTGATTGTTGCCATGACACTGGCCGAAGCTCATCAGGCTGTAGATGATATGTTGCGGGACAATGCTATGGGTGCTGCCGGTAGCCGGGTGGTAATCGAAGATTTTTTACAGGGAGAAGAAGCCAGCTTTATTGTTATGGTGGATGGTGAGCATGTTTTACCCATGGCTACCAGTCAGGATCACAAACGCCTGCTTGATTTCGATAAAGGCCCAAATACCGGCGGAATGGGTGCTTATTCTCCTGCTCCGGTAGTGACTGAAGCTGTATATCAGCGGGTAATGGATGAAATTATTCTACCTGTAGTAAAGGGGATGCAGGCTGACGGCCACCCTTATCGCGGCTTTCTGTATGCCGGTTTGATGATAGATGATAGTGGAGTACCGTATACCATAGAATTTAACTGCCGGTTTGGTGATCCTGAAACTCAGCCGATTATGTGTCGGTTACAAAGTGATCTGGTGGAGCTGATAGAAGCTGCTCTGGACGGCCGGCTTGATACGGTGACCGCTGAATGGCGAGATCAGGCTGCTGTTGGTGTGGTACTGGCGGCGGCTGGTTATCCACAGGATCCGCGTAAGGGAGATGTAATTTCCGGGATTACTGAAGCTAATCAAACCGGAAAAGTTTTCCATGCCGGTACCGCGCTTAATTCCCGGCATGAACTGGTTACTCATGGCGGCCGGGTATTATGTGTAGTCGGATTAGGTGCAGATATCAAAACTGCACAAACCAAAGCTTATACTGCTCTGGCATCGATAAAATTTGCCGGTATGCAATACCGGCATGATATTGGTGCAAAAGCATTAAAAGCTGTGGATAACTAAATCTGATTTTTATATTTTATCCTGTTTATCAACAGATATTTTAATTATGTATTCTGTTTAGTTTAGCCGAACAGAATACATAATTTTTTGGCTAAACCAGATAATTAGTATGCACTATCAAATTATTAAGATAAATTTGATTATGGTGATATACAATTTTAGTTTAGCACAGGCAAATGATAAGAATATAAAACTGTAATTAAATCGATTCTGTGGATAAATATAAAAATGATGCTATGGATAATGCTGTCTATAACTTGATTATATCCTCAGCAGTTAAAATAAATCGGCATATTCTAACGATTTTGAGAGATCAGTATAAAACTGTTTTATGCGAAAAATTTGAACAGGTTTCAATAAGAGGATTTAAGCATCAGAATATTCTTTATTAACTGTGTATTATCAGCAATTATAATCAAAATTAAATATGACTCATTCAGATATCGATTATTGATAACAGACACCATATAAAATGATAGTTGTCATCAATACTGGATTGTCTGCACATAGTCATTTATCCAGTATTTATCCACAGTCGACGGATTTCTGGCCAAAAATATGGTTTTTAAGCACCTATTTTATTTAAAAGTATGCTGAAATTTTTTCCAGAAAAGATGTTAACTATTAGTGATCAGTAAATTTCAAATCAGGCCTAATAATCTGTCAAAATTTCAATGGACGGAGAAAATAATCTGTTGCAATTCTCAGTGAATTAGCCGGATATTGAATAGGCGATGCTAACTATTGCTGTGCCTAATCCTGAATTTCTAAACTGGAGAGAAATGTTATCTGGTTGTTTGGTATTAATAAGGCTATAATCCACAACGGTAAGCTTACCGGCAACATTGCATATTTATAATAAGCAATTGCTGTGCGGATATGATGTAGTGGTAGCATAACTGCTTCCCAAGCAGTTCGGGCGGGTTCGAATCCCGTTATCCGCTCCAAATCTTCTTTTGATAAGTCAATAGTTAGTGATAATCAGTCTGCTGCTATATTCAATCCGACAGCTTTTTTGAGTATCTTATCTTATTTCCTATGATGTGTTTGAGGTTAGATAAATACTTCAGTACCAGGTACTATTGCTTGTTCCGGTTAGTTTGACATTAAAAAATAAGCAGATATAACGCTGCTAACCGATTTATCAGTTCGGCTTAGCAAACCTGCTGTAAAATCTGTATCCTGGAATGTCAGTGCTGGCATCAATATCTTCCTTTAATATGCTTGGTTGAATTATCAGTGTGAAATATACAATGCCGGAAATATATGTCTTCAAATAAGCCGAACTCAGCAGCAGAATTATATGAAGAATATAAGACTATTATTAGTCACCATAGCAACTATTTACACTGCTACCAATTCATTCGACTGAGGGTGAAAATAATGCTATTTCTTACCATATCCGGTTAGTAATATAAGGATAACAACGTGAAAAAAGCTATTTTATTAACAATTTGTATGACTATCAGCAATATTACGATGGCATCTGATTTGTCGTTTAAAACCGAATGCATCGGATCTTATACGATTGATCTACCCGATAATATTGAGGTTGCATTGTATCCTACCAATAAATATTTTGAACCTAAAACAAGATTTCCAGTCTATTTTTCAGATGGTAAATGGGCGCTTTTATCAACTTTTAATTATAATCATAATAACTTGTCAATTACTGCGAATTGGACTGATACTGAATTCATTAACGTTAAAAAAAAGATGCAGAATTCTATTCAACAAGTTAAGAAAGAAAACCCTGAAATTTTAGCAGAATTGTGGAATAAAAAAAATAATTTTGGATTTTATGCTACAGTCGCTTCACGTGTAATTTTTGCTGAAAATAATAAAATTTATTCTTTCTATTCTGATTATCAAGGTAAAAAAAGAGACTTTGATTTTTATGAACAAAACGCTAAAGCAATTATAAATGGTTTTTCAACACGCAACTTATTTGAAGTACCGCAAATGGCGGGAAAATGCTTTCCCTATAGTTTTGTGGCTGATGATGATTCAAGTACTCCTGTAAATCTTACAGTCTCATTTCGATTGAATGAACATCCCGATATTGTAATTTCTTTTGCAGAAAATACTCGTTCATTTACTAACTCATTGAATAATTATGCCAAAGAAGAATTTAATAGCTTTTGGAACAATAATTATGATGTTAATAACTACAATATTGAAAATATAATATTATTAGGATTTCCAAAATATAAAAGAATTAGAATGGATGGTCGGCAAGGCATAGCAGGATTGGTTGAGATAAAATATCAGGATAAGTCACCATCTGATTATGGATATTATAGTGTGGTTGATGACGATTCAAGAAATACAGTAAGTAGTAAAAAAAATCACCCTTGGTTAATATTATCAGTAATCGGCAATCAGAGCGAATCCAAAGGCAAAACTCCGCTGACAAAAGATGAGATATATGAACTAGCAAAAAAAATTGAAGCCTCAGTTAAACGAAGAGCAACTGAGCAATGAATGATCACTTAAAAAGATTAGAAAGTTTAACTTCATCAATAAGCTAAAAGTAAAAGTTTCTGTCGTCATTGTAAAAAGGCAACTTGTTTCATTTATGAATGACATTAAATGGCTTGAACTTCAATATGCAGTTAAAGAATTATCATTTCCGCCTCCGTATATACTGCGATGTGTTACCGATGGTGACAATATTGCAGAACCTTCTTTTGAAAAAATACCCTGGTGGATAAATGACTGGTCAAATTATTATCATGAAGGTATATCAGCATTATTTAATATTGAATGGATAAAAGTATGCCCGCAATTAAGCAAATATTGTGGGCGTTTAGTGGAAAATGAAGTTTTAGATGAAACAGAAGCTTTCAGGACAATACTTAACCGGCTGAATATACCTTATAACAGAAAAGATAATATTTTTACTATTTATGGATATAAAAACCCTTAGCATTCGATAAATATAAAAATTTACAGAGTAAATAATCTTATTTTTTGTTTTATTACGGAACACTCTTTTTGCTTATTCAGCGAAACTAGGTATTGAAAATCAGCAATCTACTTAAAGAATAAGCTTAATATTTCTTGTTTTATTAGAAGAAAGTTTGCGATTAGATATCTGTGGAGAAATAACTAAAAGATAAATTTCTCTTAATTTGGATAATAAAAATATATTTTATTAATAAAGAGTTACAACAAGAACAATATAATCTGATATTTGGAAACTGCTGCCATGATTTGCTGTCAATAAAGCAAGTATTGAAACATCAGAAAAATCTTCGGGAATATTTGATCGATATTTGTAGTTATATGTGGATTTATTATCTGCTATAGAATGATATCCACAGATTTATACACAAGCTGTAAATTTTTTATTCTGGTTTATTTAAACTAATACGTATCTTATCTGATAACAGCAGAAGAGAAGATTTTTTATTTAAATCAAACGGTTTGAATCAGTAATACAAAATTCATATACCGATAAATGTGCAGTTTGCTCGACTATTGGTTTTGGTCATAGTTTACTTATTTCATCAGCTGTACCATCTCGCTGATAAAAATTTATCCCTGAAATTTTGATTAAAAATCAGCAATTGTTGCCGCTAGCCGATGCTTTATGTACAGGCTGGCTGATGCTTTCTAACTTAAGAGCAGGTTTAACTCTCTGATAGTTGGTTTATTCCTCTTATAAAGCAGAAATAGCAACTATGGTCCGGCGCATTTAATTTTATCCGTAAAAATTTATTTAAATTGATGACTTGCTATTGTTTAATATGAATCAATTAGCTTTTAAAGTTTTAATTTATAAGATATAAATATTGCATAATAATTTTATTATATTGTTAATAATTAATACTATTTTCAAAAAAAGCACTTTATCTTAACAGCATAAATAATAATGGAATACAAATTAATGTGTCACAAAAAATATATATATTATAGTAGTTTAAATAGAAAAATTTAAACCATTACGGATGCAGATTAATCGTTACTAAAATTTAACTTATTTAATATATTGTCGCTTTTATAATACATTTGATAATAAATAAACAAATAACGTATAAGAATAAATAGATAAAATATAAACGTAAAAAAATTATATAAATTATATAGTTAAAATTATTTATTTCTGAGATTTTTGAATGATTTTGCCTGTGTTTAAGTATAATAATGTTACTTATTCATTCGCATTCATTTAAATATTTATGTTATATTTCTGAATAATTTAACTTAATTTTAATCTATCTTTAATTTATTAAAGTAATTTTGATAAACGCATGATTTTAAAAAATTAGGAGTAAACCAATTGAATAAAATATATCGTGCGATATGGAACGAATCCACTCAGACTTGGGTGGCCGCTTCTGAATTAGCAAAAAGTAAAACCAAGGCCAATGCGGTTTCCAGTGATACTGCTAAGCCATCTCTGTTGGCCAGGATGGGTCTTTGTACTTTCAGACTCGGATTACTTGCCTCGCTGATCAATATATCTTTGTATTCTGCTGATACAGTAGCAGCGGCTGACCGGACTTCTCTCTGGGGATCGTATATTAACAAGTCTGCTAGTAAAACCAGCTTTAGTGCAGTTTCTATAGTAGGCGATGATGACCACTGTGGTCATGATGTTGTTCAGGGTCGTTCAAATGCAGGAAAAAAAGGAATTAGCCCACTAGAAGAATATTTGCGGTTTGCACAGAATAAAGTAATTACAACTACGACTCCTGCGAATGGTAAATTCACACCGTATGGTTCAACCACTCAAGCAGAAAAATGGGCTACTAACAATACGACAGTTATTATAGGTGGAAAATACGGTACTGCCGGTTTTCAGAACCAAATTACTGGTGGAGAAAATAATGTTATGCCATTGGCATATGGAGTAGGGTCTTTTTCCTATGGTTGCGCTTCATTAACAACAGGTAATTATTCCCTGGCTTTTGGTGTTAATACTACTGCTACTGCCGGCGGAGCTCAGGCATTTGGTGCGGCAGCTGTGGCTTCCGGGCGGGCGTCCAATGCGATCGGAATTTCATCTGAAGCTACTGGTGTGTCCGGTGTTGCTCTGGGTTCTGTGGCTCAGTCTGATGGTGTGGGAAGTGTTGCGCTGGGTTTGCAGGCACGGGCTAATGCTGACGGTACTGTAGGTGTCGGGGTAGGGGCTCATGCAGGACTGGATTCCAGCGTAGCCATTGGTAACGATAATATTCTTGCCGGCAAGCAAAGTATCGGTATCGGTTCCGGTAATGCGGTAGATGGTGAGCAATCAATTGCTATCGGCAGCGCACAGACACCTACTACCTATAACAAGGATGATGGTACACAGAAGAATGTAACAACAGGCTATACCCATATTAAAGGAAATAAAACTTTATCTCTGGGTAACAGTAATACAGGCGGGAACTTTGATACGAAGGGGAGCCTTATTACAGACGGTATTTCGGCAGCCAATACCGCCATCTTCGGTAACAACAATGTGATCAATAATGCCGTTGACGGTGCTCATATAATCGGTAGCGATAATACAGTAGGTACCTCAACAGGTATTGCAGGTACCGGAGCAACGGTAATTGGTAATCACGCCAGCATTAGTGCAGATAATGCTCTTGCTCTAGGTAATCAAACCTCTGTTAGCGGTGCTGATGCTATGGCAATAGGTACTGGTGCGGAGGCTACGGTGTCTGGCGGTGTTGCTCTGGGTTCCGGTTCTCTGGCGAATACAGCTCAGGATGTTGCTGGCTATAATCCAAATAATCATGCAACCTACAGCGATCCGGTTAGTACAGCTGCCTGGAAAAGTACCAATGGTGCTGTTGCCATAGGCAATACTGACCCAAAACAAAATATTACCCGGCAGATTACAGATGTTGCGGCGGGTACCGAGGATACGGATGCAGTTAATGTTGCTCAGTTAAAAAATCTGAGCTTTTCAGTTCCGGGTATTTTTTCGTCTGCGTCAACCAGTATTGATACTAATCTGATTGCAGCAGATAAGACTATCATCAGTAGTTCTGCTGCAATACCTGCAAAATTTGATTCGTTTAATAGCAGCATCAGTACTGTTTCATCGCAGATAAAGCAGAAGTTTGGTGATCAGAATACTTCTGGTGAGGTTGGAGAAAATATTTCCCGGCTGAGTACATCTTTAGCAGATAATATTACTTCTATACAGAAAAAGCTCCTGCTGGATCAGGGCGGATTCTATGACGCTAAAATTTATGATGGTAAAACACCGCGTAAAATCATTCACGTAGCTGATGCAGATATCAGTAACGCCGGTTCAACCGATCTGGTTAATGGCAGACTGCTTTATGCGACCAATTCGTCGCTGAGCTCTTTATCATCCAGTATAGATAGTGGTCTGAGTACGCTTAATAGCGGTACAACTGAGGCTAAAAATATAGTTGATACTTCAACCAGCCAAATCAATACTAGTATAGATAGTTATTCTACATCGGTTTTTACCGGTATCCATAATCTGCAAACAGGCATATTAAAATGGAATGGTCTGCCTGAAGGCGAATTCAGGGCTGATAATGATAATACTGACCACAAGATAACAGGTGTGGCAGAAGGTTCGTTAGCAGCTGATTCAACCGATGCCGTAACCGGCGGTCAGTTGCATGCCACTAATACCAATATTAGCAGTCTGTCCAATAGCGTCAGCACAAGTTTCAGTAGTTTATCCAGCTCACTGTATGAATCTTCCGGTCTGGAAAAACTATCAACAAGTCTGAGTGATACAGGTAATCAAGTCGCTGCTTTACAAAATGATGCACTGCAATGGGATGATATTCATAAGGTGTATCGTGCCAGACACGGTGATAATGATGAAAATCAGAAAATCACTCATGTCTCTGCCGGTGTTGTTGATTTCGCTTCAACTGATGCGGTAACTGGTGGTCAGTATTATGATCTGAATACCGAGATAGATACTAGCGTAAGTACACTGACAGCAAGTGCTTTGCGCTCTGTCGGTCAGATTAATAGCAACATTTCGGCATTGCAGCAACAAGTACTGTTGTTTGACGGAAAGAGCTTTAATGCACAGCGTGCTGGAAAAAATCAGGCTATTACCGGAGTAGCCGGGGCTGATTTAACTGATTCATCAGCTGATGCTGTTACCGGAGCACAGTTAGATTCAACAAACACATCTCTGAATAATTTAACGGCTTCAACTGCTACCGGATTGAGCAGCTTGTCGACACAACTGAGCAGATATTCTGAAAATACGCTGCAAAGCGGTATGGAACTTGTGAACGGTTCCAATACGAGTCTCAGTGCCTTACAAAGTAATGCTTTACTGTGGAATAGTGAAGATAAGGCATACAGTGCTGCTCACGGTACGCAGGGAAACCAGAACATTACCAATATAGCGGCCGGCGAGGTAAAAGAAAATTCAACTGATCTGATTAATATGGGTCAGATTCATGTATTCTCGGTATCTACGTCTACAAGTATCGCTGCTGTAAACCAGGCAATAAATTCATTAAATGGTTTATCTGATACTGAAATTAATCGCCTGGCTGATACCATTAGTAGCAGTCTGAGTACGGCAGGTAATCAAATAGCGGGTTTAAAGAAAAATCTGTTGTTGTGGAACGGGAACGCTTATGATGCCAGTCACGGTAATCCTGATAGTACGGAGAAAATTACCCATGTAGCAGAGGGCAGTTTGCAGTCCGATTCAACGGATGCCGTAACCGGAGGGCAGTTATACCGGACCAATACCAGAATCAGTGATCTGAAAGCAGAATCTGATAATCAGTTTAATATTTATTCCGGTAAGATTGATAGCAGTCTAACTGCTGCGCAAACGAGTCTGAGTAATTCTATTGCTACAGATATCAATAGTGTGCATGGTAATATGGATTCCGGTGTACAGACAGCTAACTCGCATATTGCTACTCTGCAGCAGGATAGTTTATTGTGGAATGGAAAAGCTTATGATGCCAGCCATAATCAGGGTGATAATGGAAAAAACAAAATCACTAATGTGGCTAAAGGGGACATTTTACATGATACATCATCCGATGCTGTTACCGGTGCGCAGTTATTCGCTACCAATAGTAGTATAGATTCACTTTCTACTGCGTTTGACAGCAATGCATCTAAGTTTATCAGTACTACGGACAGTAATTTGAGCAGCTTGTCAGCTGCCATGCAGAATTCATCTTTTCCCGGACTGGAAAGCCTGTCTACCGGAACTCAGTCACGTCTGGGTGAGATAAATAACCAAATTTCTGGGTTACAGCAGGCACTGCAATGGAATGATGGTGCTTATGATGCCAGTTTTGGTAAAAACGGAATGCAAAAAATTACTCATGTTGCTGATGGCCGGCTGACAGAAGGATCAAAAGATGCGGTAACAGGTAATCAGTTGTATAACACTGATGCCGCCATCAGTAATCTGGGAACAAGTTTAAGTACCGGTATAAATAATATTAGCAGCTCCATACAGAGTATCGCTCAAAAAAATGATGAAACGATAACTGATTTATCCGAAAAAGTGCAGCAAACTAAGAGTCAGCTGACCAGTCTGGAGACTACTACAGCAGCCGATCTGACTCATATCAATACCGGTATTTCCGCTCTGCAGGATGATGCTGTGCAATGGGATGGCAAAAACTATGATGCCAGCCATCGTGGTAAGCCTGGCATCATTACTCATGTATTAGCTGGTAGTCTGAATGAAGGTTCGTCAGATGCAGTAATTGGTGCACAGCTGTACAGTACTAACAGCAGTATTACTGATCTGGGAAATAAACTGACAGACGTATCCAATAGCTTTAGCAGGGGTATCAGCAGTTTATCCACAGCTTTATCTGATAATGCTGATTCGAAGCTATCGCAGTTGGTACAAAACAGGGAAAATATTGAAAATAATATTACACACTTGTCATCAAGTGTATCCTCTGCATTTATTTCCGCTGACAATAAAATAGCTAGTCTTAATCAAAATGCATTACAGTGGAACAGCTCACTGAGTGCATTTGATGCCAGTCATGGTCAGAAAGATGAAAAACATCTGATTAAGAACGCAGCTGAAGGTGATCTGCGTCTCGGTTCGGCTGATGCCATTACTGCAGGTCAGCTGTATACCACCAATAGCACATTTAATGCACTGAATGATAATATCAGCGGGCGTTTTAGTAGTTTGTCAACGACATTAAGCAGTTTGATTAATACTAATGTAAGTACGCTTTCTTCCAGTATTACCGGTCTGGATACCCGGGTGAGCGGATTAGAGCAGAATGCATTACAATGGAACAGCGATATTGCTGCTTATGATGCCAGTCGAGCAACCAAAAATCCGGCAAGAATTACCAATGTAGCTGCCGGTCTGATAGCATCAGATTCATCTGATGCCGTTACTGGTGCTCAGTTACACAGTCTGTCAACTGTGTCTGATGGTCATTTGTCTGCCTGGCGCAGTTCAATACTCTCCAGCTTAAGTACAATAGAAGATTCAGCAACTACGGCATCTGGTTCACTTTCTCAGCAATTCGATACGCTATCAGAAAATATCTCCAACAATTTCCAAGAATTTTCTGGCAGTGTTTCAAGTGGTGTGAGCAGTTCGTTTGTTAGCACTTCAGAGATCGTTACCGGTTTGTCATCTGCTATACATGAGCATCTGAGCCGGCTGTCTGATGGTATAGGTGAGAGTTTAACCGATCTGTCGACCAGTACGGATACTGGTATCAACACGCTTTCTTCGCGTATTGACAGCTCAGCAAGTATATTAACAGAGTCTTTAAATACCGTTAATAACCATATAAGTACGCTTAATCAGGATGCACTGCAATGGAATAGCAGTATAAGTGCATATGATGCCAGTCATGGAAGCGGTAATGCACAAAGAATTACCCATGTAGCTGCCGGTAATGTATCAGCACATTCAACTGATGCAATTAACGGAGGTCAGCTCTTTGCTCTGTCCAGCTCAGCATCAACCGGTCTGAACAGTTTATCAACCAGCATGAGCAACATGGTAGACATTCAGCAGAGTAGCATATCCACAATCATTGCTGATAACCTGAAAGAGGTAAATCAAAACGTATCCAGCCTGTCAACAGGTCTGAACACAGCTAATAGCGATATAACCAGCCTGTCAAGTGGATATGTTAATATTAATAAACAGGTATCTTCATTAAATCAGGATGCCCTGCAATGGAATAGCGGTATAAGTGCATATGATGCCAGTCATGGAAGCGGAAGTGCACAAAGAATTACCCATGTAGCTGCCGGTGATGTATCAGCAGATTCAACCGATGCAATTAACGGAGGTCAGCTCTTTGCTCTGTCCAGCTCAGCATCAACCGGTCTGAACAGTTTATCAACCAGCATGAGCAACATGGCAGACATTCAGCAGGGTAGCATATCCACAATCATTGCTGATAACCTGAAAGATGTAAATCAAAACGTATCCAGCCTGTCAACCGGTCTGAACACAGCTAACAGCGATATAGCCAGCCTGTCAAGCGGATATGTTAATATCAATAAACAGGTATCTTCATTAAATCAGGATGCCCTGCAATGGAATAGCAGTATAAGTGCATATGATGCCAGTCATGGAAGCGGTAATGCACAAAGAATTACCCATGTAGCTGCCGGTAATGTATCAGCACATTCAACTGATGCAATTAACGGAGGTCAGCTCTTTGCTCTGTCCAGCTCAGCATCAACCGGTCTGAACAGTTTATCAACCAGCATGAGCAACATGGCAGACATTCAGCAGGGTAGCATATCCACAATCATTGCTGATAACCTGAAAGAGGTAAATCAAAACGTATCCAGCCTGTCAACAGGTCTGAACACAGCAAATAGCGATATAGCCAGCCTGTCAAGCGGATATGTTAATATCAATAAACAGGTATCTTCATTAAATCAGGATGCCCTGCAATGGAATAGCGGTATTAGTGCATATAATGCCAGCCATGGAAGCGGAAGTGCACAAAGAATTACCCATGTAGCTGCCGGTGATGTATCAGCAGATTCAACCGATGCAATTAACGGAGGTCAGTTCTTTGCTCTGTCCAGCTCAGCATCAACCGGTCTGAACAGTTTATCAACCAGCATGAGCAACATGGCAGACATTCAGCAGGGTAGCATATCCACAATCATTGCTGATAACCTGAAAGAGGTAAATCAAAACGTATCCAGCCTGTCAACAGGTCTGAACACAGCAAATAGCGATATAGCCAGCCTGTCAAGCGGATATGTTAATATCAATAACCAGGTATCTTCATTAAATCAGGATGCCTTGCAATGGAATAGCAATATAAGTGCATATGATGCCAGTCATGGAAGCGGAAGTGCACAAAGAATTACCCATGTAGCTGCCGGTGATGTATCAGCAGATTCAACTGATGCAATTAACGGAGGTCAGTTCTTTAGTCTCTCCAGTTACATCTCTGTTTCAACCAGTCTGAGCAGTCTGTCAACAACTATTTCATCGGCTGTTACTAGTCAAATCAATTCTATAGGCAGTTCTCTGTTCAGTAATTATGAAAGTCTGTCAAGCACAGTAAGCAGTGTGTCAACTACTTCCGAAAGTATGCAGAAAGTTATATCTTATCTCGAAAAGAATGCGATCCAATGGAATGAGGAACAAGGCGGATTTGATGCAGGCCAAATCAACAACGGTATGACTCGTGATTCTATTCCTACTTATCGCAAAATTGTGAATCTGGCAGAAGGTGAGCTTGCTCCAGGTTCGCATGATGCGGTAAATGGCGGCCAGTTATACGAAGTAAAAACTTCGCTGTCTACCGATCTGAGTTCTTTGTCAACATCCACTTCAACAGCGATATCAGATTTATTGATTGGCACAGCCCCAGGTAGTATGAGCACCAGTATCGCTAATCTGAATGCGAATGCGTTACAGTGGAATGGTACAGTTTATGATGCTGCCCGCGGAAGTATTGAAGGACAGATAATTACCGGTGTTAAAGGCGGTAATATAGCAGCCGGTTCTCTTGATGCAGTGAATGCTGGTCAGTTGTGGGATGTAAAACAAAGTATCAGTGCCCTATCATCAAGCGTGTCAACTGGTTTGTCAAGCGTGTCAACAGTAGTAAGTGGTCTGCCTGCAGGCACTATTTCTGATGATGCACTGTCGAGTCTGTCAACTGCAATCAGTAAAAACATAGACAGTCAGATTTCCTCTGTAGCATCTTATCTGGGTACTGCCTCCCAACCGGACACAAACAGTATTAAGCCGCCTAAATACGATATTACTACGCCGTCGGGTAGTGTGGTGTCAGCCAATAATGTAAAAGATGCACTGGAAAATCTGGAAAATTACGGTACTAAATATGCAAAGAGTAACTCAGCAAAAGCAGCCTCAGTTGCACAGGGAATTGATTCAGTTGCAATAGGCGGTGCATCAATGGCCAGCGGCACCTCAGCAGTTGCCATAGGTGATTCTGCCAGCGCATCGTCAGCCAATGGTGTTGCTCTGGGCAGTCAGGCGAAAGTAACTCAGAGCGGAGGCGTAGCACTTGGATCCGGATCGGTGGCAAATACAGCAGCCGGTAAAGAGGGCTATATACCGGTAACGGCAACACAGCAGCAGGCAGAAGCAATCCGGGCAACGAAGAGTACAGAAGGAGCCGTATCTGTAGGAGATGCATCGAAAGGTGTATACCGTCAGATAACCGGGGTTGCCGCTGGTACAGCTGATACTGATGCAGTCAATGTGGCTCAGCTTAAGGGTGTGAATAATCAGGTTAGCATGATAAATGAATATGTTAACCAGCTGAATGACAATATTCATCATGTTGAGCGTCGTGCCTATTCCGGTACGGCACTGGCCATGGCTCTGTCCGGTGCTTATCTGCCCTCCCTGAATGGTGGTGAACAGACCGTTGGTGTTGGTGTCGGTGCATATCGTGGCTATGGTGCTGTCGGCCTTAACTATAAGGCAGCAAGTAAAAACGGCAAAGTGACATGGGGTGCAGGTGTTTCTACTACGGGCAAAGAGACAGCTGTTAATTCAGTACTTGGCTTTAAATGGTAAGAAAACCTGATTAAAAACAGACTTCCGGGTTTTTCCTGTGAAGTCTGTAAATCTTATTTATTGATCACTAATTGTATTTTTACTAAGAATACGGATTAACATGCGTATCGGTATTTCTGTTATTACTCATGCCAATCAGAATATCTGGGAAAATGGCATGAGTCAGAATATTATATTTTTGGTTCAGAGCCTGAAGGCTATTCCGTTTGTTAAAGCAGTTGATCTGATCAATGTGGGCGGGCAGCCGGGAATGGCAGAGCAAATTGATTTAAGTCTGTTTGATTTGCATCTGATGTCGGAACAGGAAGCCACAGATGCTTTTGATGTCATTATTGAACTGGCCGGTGCATTAAGTCCGCACTGGCTGGCGTTGCAGCGGGCCCGCGGGAAAAAAGTGGTATTTTATTGTGTTGGTCAGCCTTATGTTGGTCTGGCAGAATACAATGTCTTTGAAAAACCGACCAGTTTTCCGCCGGTAGACCGTTCTGATGAAGTATGGGTTTTGCCTAAAGATAAGGGCTATATTCCGATGTTGCGGACAATGTACCGTTGTCCGGTACATGTTACGCCCTATTTGTGGGATCCGTTGTTTGTATCCAGACGTAAGCAGGAAATTGCTGAGCATGGTTTCTATTTTGGCTGGCGCGATAATCTGCAGGATGGTGTTAAAACACCGTTGAATGTGGCTATTTTCGAGCCTAATATTTCAGTGGTGAAGACTTCATCCATTCCGATGCTGGCCTGTGATGAAGCCTATCGGGCAGAGCCGCAGTCAATAGGTATGATGCATGTGCTCAATACGCTGCATATGAAAGATCATCTGACAATGCTGTATCTGGCCAATTCACTGAATCTGGTAAAAGATCATAAAGCGTGTTTTTACGGCCGCCATGATATTGCCGGATTTATGGCGCAGCATGCCAATGCGGTGGTTTCGCATCAATGGTGCAATGATCAGAATTATTTGTATCTGGATGCACTGTATGGTGATTATCCACTGATTCATAATTCACCTTGGTTAAAAGAGTTTGGTGCTGGCTATTATTATCCGGATTTTAATGCTGCAGAGGCAGGCAGACTGCTTATTCATGCCTGGCAGCATCATGAGGAAAATCTGGGCAGTCAGCGGCAGGCTTCTCAGGCTTTGTTTAAGGCCACTTCACCTCTGACAGAAGCCAATATCGCTGCTCATGCACAATTATTAACTAATCTGTGTGCTGATCGTCCGGAATTATTAAGGAATTAACTCATGTCGTCGGTGTCTTCACTTCGTATCGGTGTTTCAATTTATGTGCGTAAAGGAGCACAGTCGCTGTGGGAAAACGGTATTTTTCAGAATTGTCTGTTTCTGGCGATGCTGTTACAAAAATCACCGGTTGTCAGTAATACTGTGTTGGTTGCCGGTTCCGGTGACGGTGACATGCAGGACGCAATGAATTTTCTGAAGGATTCACCAGTACCTGTAATTGACATGGCCAGTGCTATGGATCAACTGGATGTCATGATTGAAATGAGTGCTCAGCTGTCCAAAGAGTGGATGATAAGTTTCAAGGCACAGGGTGGTAAAGTAGTCAGTATGCGGGTAGGTAATGATTATGTGATTGATATTGAACGCATGCTGTTCAATAAACCTTCTGCATTACTGATTACAGGTGCACCATATGATGAGGTATGGACATTACCTGAGTACGAGAAAAGCTGTATGCCCTATTTTGCCAGTACTTTTCGTACTCCGGTCAGAATTATGCCGCATTTGTGGAGTCCGGTTATTCTGAATAAGGCTTGTGAAAGACTGCCGGAAAATGAGAAGTTCGGATATCAGCCTGGCCGCAGACGCTGGCGTATTGGTATGTTTGAGCCGAATATGTGTATGGTAAAAACCAGTTATATACCTATGCTGGTCTGTGAAAATGCGCATCGTCTGAATCCGGATTTTATTGAACATATCTATGTTTGTAATACTCTGAATCTGAAAGAGCAGAATGCTTTTAATCTATTTGCCCAGAGTCTAAATATTATTCGTCATGGTCTGGCATCGTTTGAAGGCCGTTATCCTATCTGGCAGGTTGTATCACGCTACTGTGAAGCTATTGTTTGTCATCAGTGGGAAAATGCGCAGAATTATCTTTATTATGAAGCTTTATATGGCGGTTATCCGCTGATTCATAATTCGCATCTGATTGGTGATTGCGGGTATCGCTACCATGATTTTGATTGCGAAGAAGGCGGGCAGGAACTGGCAGATGCGTATAAGATGCACGATGAAAATCTTGCCGGTTATCGCGAAAAAGCAGCAGCTTTTCTGGCAACTCTGGATCCGGAGGCAGAAAGTAATGTGCGCTGTTATACTGAAGCACTGAAATCTCTGTTTAAAGTATAGATTATTTTAAATTGATCGATATTTTAGTCTAATGTGTCCCTGCATAAAAGCTGCTGCTGATAAAACACATAAAACCGGTTGGTAGTGAAATATTTCCATAAAAAATATGAATTTATCTAATACATCAAATTTGAGTTCCGGCCATGTTCAGGATACCGGAGCTGCGCGCCTGCGTATAGGAATTACTATTGGTCTGAGTCACCCTGAAGAAACGCTTTGGAATAATGGTATTAAACAGAATGCTGTTTTTCTTGCTGAAGCATTAAAAAACTGTCCTAATGTAGATTCTGTGGTTCTGGCTAATACAACAGATGTGCCGGTTACTTCACGCTTACCATGGGATTTGGAGAGATGGCCGACCAAAAGTTTTATCGAGGTCAAGGATCAGATAGATGTATTGATTGAACTGGGCGGGCAGATTAGTGCTGAACAAACAGCTTATATTAAAGACCGGGGTGTACACCTGATTTCTTACTGCTGCGGTTTTGAATATATCCATATGATGGAGTCGGTTTTGTTTGCCCGCAATATGGGCGGGGCCAACCTGTTTATTAATCAGCGTTATGATGATATCTGGATGATTCCGCAGGTAGCCAATTGCAGTCGGGCTTATTTTGAAATATTCCGCCGCCACGAAGCACGTGTCGTACCGTTTGTGTGGAGTCCGGTCTTCCTGAATCAGAAAACCGCAGCTATGCCTTTTCAGGGTTTATGGCAGGTTCCGGTATCCGGTAAAGGCTGGCGTTTATCGGTTATGGAGCCGAATATCGATGTAGTTAAATTCTGTCTGTATCCGATTCTGATTGCTGAAATAGTCTATCGTGACAAACCGGAATCTATTGATATTCTGCAGGTTTGTAATGCTTTGCCGATGGCGCAGAAATCCATGGAATTCATTGCGCTAATGAATCAGCTGGATATTGTGAAAAAGCACAAATCAGTATTTCTGGGGCGTTATGATACACCGACATTTCTGGCAACCAATACAGATGCGGTAATATCGCATCAATGGGAAAATCCGCTAAATTATTTCTATCTGGAAGTGTGCTGGCAGGGATATCCTTTGATTCATAATGCTGAACTGATTTCTGATCTTGGCTATTATTATCAGGGTAATGATGTGCAAGCGGGTGCTAAACAGTTGCTATCCGCGATGAATGAGCATGCTGATAACTCAGCTCATTATATAGATGAGCAGCGGCGGCAGATTGCCCGCTTTCTGCCGGATAATACTGATTTAGTGGCCAGCTATTCTGCGTTACTGACAGAACTGAAAGCCAGACCACTACGCTAATTGCTATTTATTTTCCTGCATAAAGGTATTGATATTATCCTCCAGCATGGTGCAGATACGCTGTATGGCTTCTTCGCTGCCCCATGCTATATGCGGGGTAATAATCAGGTTAGGCAGGTGAGCTCGCAGTAACGGATTGCCATGTACCGGTGGTTCCTCGCTAAGTACATCTACGCCTGCTCCTCCTAACTGACCATATTTCAAAGCCGCAACCAGTGGCTGTTCTGCAACCAGACCACCTCGTCCGACATTAATCAGTACGGCTTGTGGCTTCATCATTTTTAATTCCGCTTCATCAATCATATTGCGGGTTTGTTCATTCAGCGGGCAATGCAGGGAAACCACATCAGCTTGTTGTAATAGCTGGGTAAATGGGGTATAGCCATCCCGGCAACTGCTGGCGTTTTTGTGTTCTCCCCAGAGAACATGCATTCCGAATGCCTGCGCCCGTGCAGCTAAAGCCTGTCCGATACCGCCCTTCCCGAAAATTCCCAGAGTTTTGCCGTTCAAATCATGTATAGGTGCACCGAAATGGCAGAAAAAAGGGCTGTTTTCCCATAAGCCGGCAGCGACATCGCGCTGATAAGCAGGTAACTGACGCATCAGTGCCAGAATCAGCATCATGGCATGTTCGGCAACCGTATCGTTTCCATAACCGCGAACATTACGAATACCGACATTGTGTTGTTGTGCTGTCTGCCGGTCAATGTGATCCAGACCGGTAGCCGGAACTGCAATTAATTGTAATTGTGGACTATTGCGAATAGCTTCAGCATTAATTCGCACTTTATTGGATATAACAATATTTGCCTGAGCAATCCGGCCGGCTACTTCATCCGGGTTGGTATGGCTATAGCTGGTAATGTGATGAGGAAATTTGAAGTTAAACGGATATTCAGGCAGGGTTGCACGGTCCAGAAAAACGATTTCGCTGGTAGTCATATTATCTCCTGTTAATTGAAAAGCCTGCTATGGACAATAACATGCATGGGTTGAATGTCTGTGTTACAGTGTACGCTAATTTATTAATCAAGGATGAATGAATATGGATCTGGTGATTGAAGATTTGCAGCAGGGTACGGGTACGGAAGCTCAAAAGGGTAAGGAAATTACGGTACATTATACTGGTATGCTGGAAGACGGTACGGTGTTTGATTCCAGTGTTACCCGTCAGCAGCCGTTAACATTTACTCTGGGTGCGGGTATGGTTATTGCCGGCTGGGATGAAGGATTTAATGGTATGAAGGTAGGCGGCAAACGCAAGCTGACTATTCCGCCGCATATGGCTTATGGCAGCCGGGGTGCGGGTGGTGTGATTCCGCCTAATGCCACTCTGATTTTTGATGTGGAATTGTTGCAGGTTGATGATTAAGCTGTTGCACGCTGATTTTGCTCAGGCAGCTGTTTCAGGCTGCCTGAACTGTTTTAATAAGCAGGGATTCTGATGATGGAAACTAATCCGACTATTGCTGCTATTGCGACTGCTCCGGGACGTGGTGGCGTAGGCGTAGTACGTTTATCCGGTAAAAATCTGTTGTCTCTGGCACAAAAATTAAGTGGTGGAAAAACACCGGTGCCGCGCAAAGTGATGTATACCGATTTTGTTGATGCGCAGGATGCGGTTATTGATAATGGTCTGTTGTTGTATTTTGCAGAGCCGGCCAGCTTTACCGGTGAAGATGTAATTGAGTTGCAGGGGCATGGCGGACCAGTGGTGTTGCAGATGCTATTGCAGCGCTGTTTGCAATTGGGTGCGCGGCTGGCAGAGCCAGGTGAATTTACTAAACGTGCCTTTTTAAATAATAAGCTGGATCTGGCGCAGGCTGAAAGTGTGGCTGATTTGATTGATGCTTCCAGTCAGTCTGCCGCACGGATGGCGGTACGCAGTTTGAAGGGTGCTTTTTCTGAAGAAATTCACCGGCTGGTTGATGATCTGATTACTTTGCGTATGCTGGTAGAGGCAACTCTGGATTTTCCGGAGGAGGACATCGATTTTCTTCAGGCCGCAGATGCAAGTGGCAAGCTTAAGCAGTTACGTGACTGTCTGGACAAGGTATTACAGCATGCACAGCAAGGCGCACTACTGCGTGAAGGAATGAATGTGGTGCTGGTAGGCGCACCTAATGTGGGTAAATCAAGCCTGCTTAATGCACTGGCTGGCGACGATATAGCCATTGTTACTGATATCGCCGGTACAACCAGGGATACAGTAAGGGAACAGATTACTCTGGACGGGGTACCTGTCCATATTATTGATACAGCCGGTCTGCGTGAAACAGAAGATGTGGTTGAACGTATTGGTATTGAGCGCAGTCAGCAGGCTGTACAGCAGGCAGATGTAGCGCTGATATTGATTGACCAGCGTGAAGGACTCAATGCCACTACTGCGGCAATTCTGGCGCAGTTACCGGCCAGTTTGCACAAAATCGAAGTACACAACAAGATTGATTTAACAGGAGAAGCAGCCAGCTGTGTTTCACGTGAAACGGGAAAATTGCGGGCATTCACGGATGCCGGTCAGGTCATTGCTTTGTCGGCCAGAACCGGTGAAGGGCTGGACTTATTGCGTCAGGCTTTATTGCAGCAGGTAGGCTGGCAGGGTGAAAGTGAAGGGCTTTTTCTGGCACGAACACGCCACATTCAGGCACTTGAACAGGCCAAAGAGGAGCTGTTAAATGCCAGTATGTGTCAGGAAAATCAGATTGAATTGTTTGCAGAGCATTTGCGTCTGGCGCAGAATGCATTGAATGAGATTACTGGTGAATTCAGTGCCGATGATTTGCTGGGCGTTATATTCAGCCGTTTTTGTATCGGTAAATAAATTTTACACAGTTATTACTACTAAATGAAAGCACTAACTATCACTTTTAACGGATAGTTAGTGCTTTTTTGTTTTAGTGGTTAAAGAGGCTGTATTAAAGCAAATCTTGGCACTGGTTGTCCGTCAACGCTTATGGTTTCATTAAACATGCTTTTGGGACGCACCCAGGTTGAATAATCACCGTACAGGCACTGGTAAATAACCAGTTCTTCTTCGGTTTCACTGTGGCGCGCTGTACCGGTAACCTGATAAAGCCTGCCTTTATAGTGCTGATAAATGCCTCGTTGCATAGATATTTCCTGCATAGTCAGATACAGCCGGAGAGCGCCGGCTGTCAGAGGTGTTATAACTAAAATCTCTTTAATTACAACTCGGTATTCTTTTGGCTGAAAGCCGATTAATTATACAATGGTTTGAATGAATTATAACAAGATGCCATATTAAGGAATACTGTAAATGAATAATGACCCGCGAGCCAAAATGCCAGATGCACCATTGGCCGATAATGAACGGCTGAAAGGTGAAAGTAATTATTTATACGGGCAGATTGCTGCCGATTTACATGACGGGATTACCGGCGGGTTTAATGGTGATGATTTTCAGCTGATTCGTTTTCATGGTATGTATGAGCAGGATGACCGTGATGTCCGTGCTCAGCGACAGGCAGCCAGACTGGAACCGTTGAAAAATGTAATGATGCGCTGCCGTCTGCCCGGCGGAATTATTACCCCGAAACAATGGCTGGGAATTGATGAATTTGCTACTGCACATACACTTTATGGCAGTATTCGTCTGACTACACGCCAGACCTTTCAGTTTCATGGTGTGCTGAAACCTGATATTAAACCGATGCATCAGTGGCTGCATCAGCTCGGTCTGGATTCAATTGCTACCGCCGGTGATATTAATCGTAATGTGTTGTGCACCAGTAACCCGATTGAAAGTAGCTTGCATCGTGAAGCCTATGAGTGGGCGTGTAAGATTTCTGAGCATTTACTGCCGCGAACACATGCTTATGCTGATATCTGGCTGGATGGTGAAAAGGTGCTTAGTTCAGAACCGGCTGCACCATTGTCAGATGGTGTGAGTAATGATGTGGTCGAACCGATCAACGGTAAGACTTATTTGCCACGTAAATTTAAAACTGCACTGGTTATTCCCCCACTGAATGATGTGGATTTACATGCTAATGATTTGAATTTTGTCGCTATTGGTGAGGGCGGTCATCTTGTTGGTTTTAATGTACTGGTAGGCGGCGGGCTGTCTATTGATCATGGTAATCAGCGTACGTTCCCGAATACTGCTAAGGATTTTGGTTTTATTCCGGTAGAGCAGGCAGTGCGGTGTGCTGAGGCTGTGGTTACTACCCAGCGCGACTGGGGTAATCGCAGTGATCGCAAAAATGCACGTACACGTTACACTTTGCAGCGTGTAGGCGCAGAAGTATTTAAAGAGGAGGTTGAGCGCCGGCAGGGTTTTAAATTTGCTGCCAGTCGCCCTTATGAACTCACTGAACGCGGTGATCGCATTGGTTGGGTACAAGGGGAAGACGAACGCTGGCATCTGACCTTATTTATTGAAAACGGCCGTTTACTTGACTATCCTGACCGGCCGCTGAAAACCGGTATGCGTGAATTAGCCAGAATTCATAAAGGCGATTTCCGCCTGACAGCCAATCAGAATGTGATTATTGCCGGTGTGCATGCTGAAGATAAGGATGAAATTGAACGGATTGCCCGTAAATATAAACTCATTGACGATGAAATCACGGAACAGCGTAAAAACAGTATGGCCTGTGTGGCTTTTCCAACCTGTCCGCTGGCGATGGCTGAATCTGAACGGTTTTTATCCGGTTTCATTGATCAGGTCGATGCGCTTATGGCGCAATATGGTTTGTCTAAGGAGCATATTATTCTGCGGGTAACCGGTTGTCCGAATAACTGCGGCCGTGCGTTACTGGCCGAAATCGGGCTGATTGGCAAAGCAGTCGGCCGTTATAATCTGTACGTTGGCGGTAACCGGGCTGGCACGCGTATTCCGCGTTTGTTCAGCGAGAATATTACAGTTGATGAAGTGCTGGCTATCTTGCAGGATTGGATTGCGCGCTGGGCACAGGAGCGTAATAATGCTGAGGATTTTGGTGATTTTGCTATTCGTACCGGTATTGTTAAACCGGTAGTAGATGCCGCAGTAGATTTCTGGGATGCAGATAAAGTTTCAGCGTAAATGATTAATCAGAAAAGAGAAATTTCTGTGATTTAATTAAATAGTCCGGATACCTGATAACAGGTTCGGACTATTTTGTATCTATGGTGTCAGATTACGGCTGCTGATTGGCATAAATCTGATCAAATATACCGCCATCACTGAAAAAGCGTTGTTGAGCTTCTTTCCAGCCACCAAATTCTTTATCAATGGTCACCAGTTGCAGGCTGGGAAACTGGTGCCGGTATTCTGCCATGATTTTTGGATTCACCGGTCTGAAATAACTTTGTGCTATCAGACGTTGGGCACTGTCGCTATACAAATATTGCAGATAGGCAGTGGCCAGCCGGCGTTTATCCGGGGTAAGAACATTACTGTCAACAACGGCTACCGGCGGTTCACATAAAATTGAAAGTGACGGCGTGACGATTTCGAATTCGTCAGGAGACTGTTTAAGTGCCAATCTGGCCTCATTTTCCCATGCCAGTAATACATCGCCGAGCTGGCGGTGGGTAAAGGTGATGGTAGCGGCACGTGCTCCGGTATCCATCATGGGTACATGCCGGAGTAAAGCTTGCAGATATGCCTGAGCACTGGCATCACTACCGTTTGGCTGATGCTTCGCCCAAGCCCATGCAGCCAGAAAATTCCAGCGTGCACCACCGGATGTTTTAGGATTAGGTGTGATAATCTGAACATTGTTATGAATCAGATCTCCCCAGTCACGGATATGTTTGGGATTGCCCTTACGCACCAGAAAAACAATGGTAGAGGTATAGGGGGTACTGTTATGGGGTAAACGCTGCTGCCAGTCCGGTTGCAGTAATGTTTTTTTGCCACGGTTCAGAGCATTGATGTCTCCGGCCAGCGCCAGTGTCACCACATCGGCTTTAAGACCATTTTGCACGGCAATGGCTTGTTTGCCGGAACCTCCGTTGGACTGGCGGATGTGCACTTTCTGACCGGTTTGCTGATACCAGTAGTTTTCAAAATCAGTATTGTAGTGCTGATACAATTCACGTGTAGCATCGTAAGAAGCGTTCAGCAGAGTTGCTCTGCTGCCGGAGTTGTTATCGCAAGATGTCAGACCTGCAATTATTGCTGCCAGCAGACCGTAGCGCCAGAATATATTCATGCCGGAAAATAGGTTTTAGACGATGTTTTAATGTAGCAATGCTGGTTCGGGTACGGAAATACTGTTTTTTTGTTTCTTTATAACCAAAAGCAAGATAGCAGTCTGATAATCAGATGGAATGGAAGTAGTAAGAGCTGTGAATTTGAAAAAGTTGGCTTAGGCTGTTATAAACCGCTTTTAATTTTTTTATCTGTTTAATTGAGAAAGTTACATGAAGAGCCGGAATGCAGATGTTGCAGCTGAAAAAAAACTGTTAACACGGGAAGATGTGCGTACGCTGATGCTGTCATCCTTTGGCGGGGCACTGGAATTTTATGATTTTGTCATTTATGTTTTTTATGCCAAAGTGCTGTCTGAACTGTTTTTTCCGGCAGGTTTAAATCCATTCTGGGCGCTGCTAAATACTTACGGAATTTTTGCTGCCGGTTATCTGTTTCGTCCGTTGGGCGGTATTGTGATGGCGCATTTTGGTGATTTATTTGGACGCAAACGTTTGTTTGCGTTGTCTATTATGATGATGGCTTTACCTACGTTGTGTCTGGGGCTGATGCCTACTTTTGCTAATATCGGCTATGCAGCCCCTATACTGCTATTAGTATTACGCATGATACAGGGTGTGGCTATTGGCGGAGAAATTCCGGCAGCCTGGACTTTTGTGTCTGAACATGTACCTGAAAAACGTATTGGTATGGCAAATGGTTTTCTCACAGGCGGGTTGTCGCTGGGAATATTACTGGGCTCTCTGATTGCGCTGGGTATGGCAAAACTTTTCAGTAGTGAAGCTATTCTGAACGGAGCATGGCGCATACCTTTTATTATTGGCGGGCTGTTTGGGCTGCTGACTCTGTATTTACGCAGCTATCTGCATGAAACGCCGGTTTTCAAAGCAATGCAGCAACGCAAGGAGCTGGTAACGGAAATGCCGGTTAAAGTTCTGGTTTCTAAACATAAAACTGCTGTATCTGTCGGCATGCTGCTTACCTGGTTTCTGACTGGCTGTATTGTGGTGATTTTGCTGGCTATGCCGCAGTTATTAACCGGCAGTTTCGGATTTTCCAGTACGCAGGCATTTGAAATGCAGAGTATGGCTATTGTGATGCAAATGCTTGGCTGTGTGATTTATGGTTTGCTGGCTGATCGGCTGGGTACCGGACGGGTACTAATAGGCGGAATTGTGTTTACAGGTGTAATGACAGCGTTATTTTATCCGGCATTGGGCAAATACAGTGATAGCCTGATTTTTGTTCTGTATTTATTGCTGGGGCTGGCGGCTGGTGTGGCCGGTATTGTTTCAGCAGCCATGATACGAATGTTTCCGCCGGCTATACGGTTTACAGGGATTTCTTTTTCCTACAATGTGGCTTACGCTATTGTCGGCGGTTTAACCTTACCTCTGGTGCAGTGGTTAAGTCGTTTTAGTCCGATTGGTGCAATGTATTATATTCTGCCTTTATGTGTAGTAGGTATACTGGCTGCCGGAGTATTTCAACACCGTTACCGGTAATGCTGTAGCTGCATAGTAACAGATATAAAAAAGCTGCTTTATCCGCAAGTATATATTGCATCCGGATAAAGCAGCTTTTTATCTATGATTCTATATCAGGCGTTGCCGGCGTTAGCCTGTTCAGCCTGATACATGGCTTCGAAATTGATCGGAGCCAGCATTACCGGCGGGAAGCCGGAACGTGTAATGGTATTAGATACTGTTTCGCGTGCATAAGGAAACAGAATATTCGGAGCAGCTACAGCCAGCAACAGTTCTACATCTTTTTCTGGAATGTTGGCAATGCGGAAGATACCGCTTTGTGCTACTTCATTCAGGAACAGTACACGTTCTTCAGTCATTTTTGCAGTAACGGTAACGGTTACTGTCACATTATAAAATTCATCTTCCAGTTTTTCAGAATTAGAAGTAACACGCAATTCAATTTGTGGCTCTCCGCTTTCCAGAAATATCTGTGGTGCATGCGGTACTTCCAGTGACAAATCTTTCAGATAAATTTTTTCAATGCTGAATACCGGTTGTTGTGAGGTTTGTTCTGATGCTTTTTCATTTTTGTTCATGTTGTTCTTTCAACGAAGGAATATAATTAATATTGCAGATTTCATCTGGTTGTACCGGATGAAAAGTGAAAAAAGATAGTACGTGCTTAACCTGCGAGCAGAGCGTCTAGTTTACCTGCTTGATTCAAAGCATTCAAATCATCAAAGCCGCCGACATGTACCTCTCCGATATAAATCTGCGGAACAGTCCTGCGACCGGTACGCTGCATCATCTGCTCTCGGATTTGCGCATCGGTATCAACGCGGATTTCATTGATATCGGTTACACCTTTTTGTTTGAGTAATGCTTTGGCCATCTGGCAATAAGGGCATACCCCAGTGGTATACATGGTAATCGGTTGCATTGCAGTTTCCTTATTTACGGACAGGTATAAGCATACCGCGAACTTGCGATACTGGATAGGTGCAGGCTTTCTTTGAGCGTATGCTGCGGTATAATCGAACAATACTTATATAACAAACGGACATATAAAGATGATTCGTTTTGAACAGGTTTCGAAAACGTATCCGGGCGGTTTTACTGCGCTGAAAAACTTAAGTTTTTCTATCAACAAAGGTGAAATGATTTTTATTGCAGGCCATTCCGGTGCAGGTAAGTCAACAATTCTTAAACTGATAAGCGGTATTGTTAAACCTACTAAGGGCAAGGTCTGGCTGAATAATCAGGATTTGGGGCGGCTAAATGATAACCAGCTCGGTTATTTGCGTCAGCATATCGGTATCGTTTTTCAGGATCATAAATTATTATTTGACCGCAATGTGTTGCAAAATGTGATGTTACCTCTGCGTATCACCGGTTATGAACGTAAACAGGCTGAACGGAGGGCGCGGATAGCGATTGAAAAAGTTGGTCTGAGCGGGCGCGAACTGGCCGATCCGATTACTTTGTCCGGTGGTGAGCAGCAGCGGTTGTGTATTGCGCGGGCTGTGGTACATCAGCCGGGACTGCTGATTGCAGATGAACCGTCTGCCAATCTGGACAGAGCCTATGCACTGGATATTATGGAGCTGTTTAAAACATTTCATGAGGCCGGTACGACAGTTATGGTAGCAGCACATGATGAAACACTAATGGCAGACTACGGGCATCGTATTATCCGTTTGCAGGAAGGCAGGTTATACGCATGAACCAGTTTATTTCACTGCATAAAGAAGCGGCAGGTAAGGCCTTACGCCAGCTATTGCGTCAGCCAGTGGCTACCCTGCTGATTTTATGCATGCTGGCCATTGCCATGACTTTACCGCTGGCTCTGTATCTAGGAGTACAGAGCGGTCAGCAGGTACTGGGACAGATGAATGAAGTGCCTACCATGACACTTTATATGCAGATTAATGCCACTGCCAGTGATAATCACACCGTTGAAGAAGCCTTAAAGGCCAATAAACAACTTCAAAAAGTAGTATTTGTGAGTAAACAGCAAGGGCTGGAAGAGTTGCAGCGCAGCATGGGTAATCAGGATTTGGTTTCAATGCTTGACAGTAACCCTCTGCCGGATGCATTTACGGTTACGCCACAGGCAGATTCGCCGGACGAGCTGGCTGCATTACAGACTCAGTTTGAACAATTACCCATGGTTGAAAGCGTGAAAATGGACGCTGAGTGGATGCAGACGCTGTATCAGATTAATCAGTTTGTCCATAAATTGTTGTGGTTTCTGGCTATTACACTGGGGCTGGCTTTCGCCCTGGTTGCTTACAATACTATCCGGTTACAGATTCTCAGTCATCGGGAAGAAATCGAAATTACCAAACTGCTGGGCGCTCCGGCATCATTTATCCGCCGGCCGTTCCTGTATCTGGCTATCTGGCAGAGTCTGCTGGCTGCGGCAATCAGCATTGGTTTGTGTTATTGGCTTAACTATCAGACTCAGCCTTTACTCAGTGCGATTTTACAGCCATATGGTGTGCATGTTGTCTGGCGTTTTTTCAACCTATGGGAAGTGCTGGCTATTTTGCTAATGGTCTGCGGATTGGGTATGCTGGGCGCATGGCTGGCTACACGTCAGCATTTACTTAGCTTTAAATCAGTACGGTAAAAATTATCCCCCCAAATAGCGGGGATAATTTTAAGGTATCATATATTAGTGTCGATACTGTTTACTTTTGCTGACGTGCCTGTGCAGCCTGTGCCAGTAAGGCAAGCATAGTTTCTGTTTCTTCCCAGCCAATACAGGCATCGGTAATACTCTGACCGTAATTTTCTGGGTTATCCTGTCGTCCGGCCATCAAATTACTTTCTACCATTACACCCATAATGTGCTGTTCACCTGCCTGAATCTGTGCGGCAATATCCTGTGCTACTTCCATTTGCCGGCGGTAATCCTTGCGGCTGTTGGCATGGCTGCAATCGATCATCAGATTAGGAGTAACCTGATTTTTGTTCAGTTCATTTACCGCTGCCTGTACATATTCATGGCTGTAATTAGGTTCTTTACCACCACGCAGAATGATGTGGCAGTCAGGATTACCGCTGGTGCGTACAATGGCCGAATGGCCAGCCTTGGTTACTGAAAGAAAATGATGCGGATGGCTGGAAGCACCAATGGCATCAATAGCAATTTTCAGATTGCCGTCAGTACCATTTTTGAAACCTACCGGACAGCTTAAACCTGAGGCCAGCTCGCGGTGTACCTGACTTTCGGTTGTACGGGCACCGATTGCTCCCCATGAAATTAGGTCGGCAAAATACTGCGGAGTAATCATGTCCAGAAATTCGGTGGCTGCCGGCATCCCCATATTGTTTAATTCCAGCAGCAGTTTACGTGCCAGACGCAAACCATAGTTAATATCATAGGAACCATCAATATGCGGATCGTTAATAAATCCTTTCCAGCCTACCGTAGTACGCGGTTTTTCAAAGTAAACCCGCATAACAATCAATAATTCTTGTGCATATTTTTCACGTAATACATTCAGACGCTTAGCGTATTCAATAGCAGCTGCCGGATCATGGATAGAACACGGACCGATAATCACCAGTAGACGTTTATCCTTGCCATGTACCAGATCCGCAATAGCATGGCGTGTATTGTGTACTACCTCAGAGGCCTGCTCTGTAATGGGCAATTCGTATAAATGAGCAATGGGTGGCAACAGTTCCTTAATTTCTTTAATTCTGACATCATCAATTGGGCGGGATGCTACCTGATTCATAGTAATTCCTGTCTGACTCTATTATTTTAAATTTTTCGTGATTTATCCATCAGGCTATAATGAATATGCTTAAAAAGCAAGGACAAAACTTTGGCAAAGATATATTCTTGCTTAAATTCGGATTTAAATAACATTTAATTATTTTTTATGATGATTTTTTATAAATTCTCGGAATAATATACTAATAATAACCATTATATTGTCTTTACGGAATAGAGAGGATTTTACTGATATAGTTTTGATTTCAGACAAATTTCAGGTACAATCGCCCACCCTGTGGTTCGTAAACCTCCCACATAAAAAAACTAGGAAATCAAATATATGCGTGCGCAAAATAATCTGGGCACGGTGAGCCTGCTGGGTAATCAGCATACGGAATACCGTAGTGATTATGCCCCGGAGCTGCTGGAAGCCTTCGACAATCAACACCCTGATAACGATTATTTCGTTAAATTTATCTGTCCTGAATTCACCAGCCTGTGCCCGAAAACCGGCCAGCCGGACTTTGCTACCATTTATATCAATTATTTACCGCGTTTGCGTATGGTAGAAAGTAAATCGTTAAAACTGTATCTGTTTAGTTTCCGCAATCATGGTGATTTTCATGAAGATTGTGTCAATATCATCATGAAAGATCTGATTGCCTTGATGCAGCCTAAATACATTGAGGTATATGGTGAATTTACACCGCGTGGCGGCATCGCCATCCATCCATATGCCAATTATGGTGAGCCTGATACACGCTATAGCGATATGGCTGCACAGCGATTACTTCAGTTTCAGGTGAAATAAGTCTTCTTAAAATGACACAAGTATCTCAGACTGCCGGTTTACATCATCCGGGCAGTTTTACTGCCTGGCGCAGTTACCGATACAACTGATAGGAATAAATATGTATGAATTTTCTGATGCGCAACGCTATAAGGCATTGCGCTGGCTGACGTTCTGGCACATGCTGGTAATCGTAGCCAGTAATTATCTGGTACAGTTTCCCTTTACTTTATTTGGATTACACAATACCTGGGGTGCTTTTACCTTTCCGTTTATTTTTCTTACCACTGATTTAACGGTAAGAATTTTTGGTTCAGGTCTGGCGCGCCGAATCATTTTCTGGGTAATGCTGCCATCATTACTGTTTTCTTATGCCATTTCTGTCCTGTTTCAGGACGGGCACTGGATGGGCTGGGCGGCATTAAGCCATTTTGATTTATTTGTTGCCCGCATTGCCCTGGCCAGTTTTACAGCCTATGTGGTCGGTCAACTGATGGATATTCTGGTATTTAACCGGCTGCGGCAGTGCCGGCGCTGGTGGCCTGCTCCCAGTGCTTCTGCTGTTTTAGGCAGTGCTGTAGATACATTGCTGTTTTTTGCTGTTGCGTTTTACCATTCGCCGGATGCATTTATGGCCGAGAACTGGTTACAGATTTCCCTGACCGATTATGCGTTCAAAATCAGCGTTGCCGCTCTGTTTTTCCTGCCTACTTATGGCATCGTACTGCGCTATTTATTATACAAACTAACTGCTTTGGCACCACGTACCGTAAACGGGTAAAAAGAATTATCAATCAACATCTGATTACAATTTATTCTTTATCATCAGGCCGCTTAAAAGCGGCCTGATTGACACACCGGCTTCTGTTATAATACGCGCCTATTTTCAAATACATGGCTAAGAGAACATCATGGAAGCGGAGCAGATTAATCAATTAAATAATATTCTGGATGATATGGCATCCCGTAGTCACGATTTACGGAGGTATCTTTGACTACGCTGGCAAAAAAGACCGCCTCGAAGAAGTAATTGGTCTGTCAGAAGATCCTGAGTTGTGGAACGATCCGAAAAAAGCTCAGGAAGTCGGTAAAGAACGCAAAGTGCTGGAGGGCATCGTACTCACACTGGATCATCTGCACAGCGGTATCGAAGATAACCGGATGCTGCTGCAGATGGCTGTGGAGGAAAATGATACAGACGGTTTTGAAGCCGTTCAGGCAGATATTACCGCTTTACAGGATGAACTGGCACAGCTTGAATTCAAACGTATGTTTAATCAGCCTGCCGATGTCAATAACTGCTTCATAGATATTGTTGCCGGTGCCGGCGGTACAGAGGCGGAAGACTGGGCTGGGATGCTGTTGCGCATGTACGTGCGTTATGGTGAACGCAAAGGCTTTAAAGTAGAAATACTTGAAGAAGATGAAGGCGAAATTGCCGGTGTGAATCGTGCTACCATTAAACTGGACGGAGAGTACGCCTACGGATTGCTGCGTACTGAAACCGGTATTCACCGTCTGGTACGGTATTCACCTTTTGATTCAAATAACAAACGGCATACTTCATTTGCATCGGTATTTGTCTATCCTGAAGTCGATGACAGCTTTGAAATTGAAATCAATCCGGCTGATTTGCGTATTGATACCTATCGTGCTTCTGGAGCAGGTGGTCAGCACATTAATAAAACTGACTCAGCTGTACGTATTACCCATGAACCGACCGGTATTGTGGTGCAGTGCCAGAATGACCGTTCTCAGCACCGTAACCGCGAAGAAGCAATGAATATGCTTAAGGCAAAATTGTTTGAGCTGGAAATGCGCCGGCGTAATGAAGAAAAGCAGAATCTGGAAGCCAGTAAAGATGATGTGGGCTGGGGGCATCAGATACGCTCTTATGTATTCGATTCATCGCGCATTAAAGATTTGCGTACCGGCTATGAAGTCGGCAATATCAAGGCAGTTATGGATGGCGACCTTGATGGTTTTATTGAAGCCAGTCTGAAACAGGGTGTTTAAGTAAAAGTCACGCGGCTGTCTGATGCATTCAGACAGCCTTGGTTTTTTAAGGTGTGTAGCAGCATGAATTGTATTGATGTCATTATTCCCTGCTACAACGCAGAAAATACACTGGGACGGGCTGTAGAAAGTGTGCTGGTGCAGCCGGAGCTCGGTTGTCTGTGGCTGGTTGATGACGCTTCCACCGATAATACCGCCACCCTGATCCAACAGTGGCAACAGCATTATCCGCAAAAAATTCGTGCAGAATATCTAGCTTCTAACCGCGGACCTGCGCTAGCGCGTAACTGGGGGGCATTACTGTCTGTCAGCAGTCACATTGCTTTTCTGGATGCCGATGATGCCTATCAGCCTTATGCCTTACAGGCAGCATGTGCTGTATTTCACTTTCTCCCGAACAGTGGTTTATTGCGCCTGCCGGTAACCGGATACAATATTCCGGAAAAATACTGTAAGCATGAACAGTTTAATCTGGCCTGGCGCACATTTGAAATGATTACCGCTACCAATACTGTTTTTAACCGTGCCTATTTTCTTGCCTGTGGTGGTTTTCCGGCTGACTCGTTGTTTCGGCAGCTGGGCGGGGAAGATGGTGCACTTGGTCTGGCGACAATAGAAAGCTGCATGGTCGCTACCCTTTTTGATAAAGCCGGCATGACCGACATCGGTGTCAATTTTTATGGTCATGACAGTATGTATGTAAACTGCTGGATTCGATGCTGTTCGGACAGATACATTCTGATTGTGATGAGTCTGCGTTGCAGCAAGCCAATGCTGTTACTCAGACTATTGTGCACCGTTTGCATGATTTGCGTCAGATACTGAATTATCCGAAACCGGGAAAGCAGGCACTACAGTTTTTTACTGATGAACCGGTTAATACTGAAACTTTGGATTAACTGAAAATTGTCTTTTGATAACTCTGGAAGTAGAAGAAACATGATAAATCCGTTATATGCCCTGTCTCCGTTGGATGGGCGCTATGCATCGTCTGTGGCTGATTTGCGCCCGATTTTTTCTGAATATGGTCTGATGCATGCTCGTGTACAGGTTGAGCTTGGCTGGCTGAAAGCACTGGCAGCCGAAGCTGGAATTAGTGAAGTTCCGCCATTCAGTCCGGCCACCATTGCAGAAATTGATCGTGTTATTGCTGAATTTTCAATAGCAGATGCGGAAGCAGTTAAAGCCATAGAAGCCACAACTAATCATGATGTGAAAGCTATTGAATACTGGCTGAAACAGCGTTTTGCCAATGTGCCTGAAGTTATGGCAGTCAGTGAATTCATTCATTTTTCCTGTACCAGTGAGGATATCAATAATCTTTCACATGCTCTGATGCTGAAACAGGCACGTGATGAAGTACTGCTGCCTAAGCTTACTGAGCTGATAACCGTATTGCGCAATCTGGCGCATACTCATGCTGCTTTGCCTATGATGTGCCGCACCCACGGACAGCCTGCGACTCCCAGTACATTGGGTAAAGAAATCGCCAATGTCGTGGCTCGTCTGCAAAGACAAATGGAATCAGTCCGGCAACAGCAGTTTTTGGGCAAAATCAATGGAGCTGTGGGTAATTACAACGCGCATCTGGTTGCCTATCCCGATATAGACTGGGAAGGACATTGCCGTCGTTTTGTCGAATATAATCTGGGGCTGACCTTTAACCCCTATACTATTCAGATTGAACCACATGATTATATGGCGGAATTTTTCCAGACGATTAGTCGTATAAACACCATTCTGATTGACTTTAACCGTGATATCTGGGGTTATATCTCTATTGGTTATTTTCGGCAGAAAGTTAAAGCCGGAGAAGTTGGTTCTTCTACTATGCCACACAAAGTCAATCCGATTGATTTTGAAAATTCAGAAGGTAATCTGGGTATGGCCAATGCTGTGCTGGGTTTCCTTGCTGAAAAACTGCCAGTATCCCGCTGGCAGCGCGATTTAACTGATAGTACTGTATTGCGTAATATGGGGACAGGCTTCGGTTACACTATATTGGGACTGACAGCGCATTTGCGTGGTCTGAATAAACTGGAAATCAATTCTGCTGCATTTGCCGCAGATCTGGATGTAACATGGGAGCTGCTGGCTGAGCCGATTCAGACAGTAATGCGCCGCTATGGGATAGCTAACCCGTATGAGCAACTTAAAGAACTTACCCGTGGTAAGCATGGAATTACCCCAGAAAGTCTGCAAGCATTTATTAATCAGCTGGCTATTCCTGACACAGCAAAAGCACAGTTACTGGCGCTTACTCCTGCATTATATGTAGGCAAGGCTCAGGAGCTTGCAGAACGAATCTGAATACAATTATCAACAAAGAGAAAATAGCTATTTTCTTTCTCTTTGTTTGAACATAATTAAATATCAGGTTATATTCGTAATTAATTGATTAAATGAATTCAAAAATTATATGCAAAATAACTAATGTAGCCAGCAGATATTTTAGATAGTGCTGTTCATGTGCAGATAGACTATGGATAGATCAAAAAAAATAATTTTGTATATTTGTGATAAAATATATAAAATAATATAAATAAAATTTAATCAGTTGAATTATAATTGGCTTGCATGGCAATTAATTAAATAAAAAGATATATTTTATAAAAGGAAACATCATGAAAAAATTATTAACAGTAACATTTTTATTCAGCACGTTTGCTTTAACCGGTTGTCTGTTTGATGATCACGATCATTATAATGAGTCAGTTAGGTATCGTGTAAAATGTACAGACGGGTCTTATCCTGATAGCTCTGGTCGTTGCTCAAATGATTCAGCGGGTAATATCTCTCTTGATATTCAGACAAATTAAGCCTGCTTTATCAAATTAATCAGGTTGTTTATTTTATAACAACCTGATTAATTGTTGGCTTTTTCATTTATCTATGTAAATGGTTAGTTACTGACTAAATTAAACTGTATAACTACCAGTAATAGATTAACATAACAAAAATGACTTATTTTTTATTCAGATTGAAAATTTATTTTATTTTGACAAATAATCAATATTACTAAGCAGTTTATAAAATTTGGTTTTATATGATTGATTATATTAAATAATAGTAATATAAAAATATTAATGATATATAGCTGCCAGAAATCTGTTTAAAGCTTTTTGTTATTTTCGGCAGATTTATTTTAACTGTAATAAAATAAATCCATCATTTAACTGATATATTATTTTTAATCTGTCTCAGATTATCAGAATAGGATTATTGATTTGGATAATTTGATAACTCAATCAAGTTATTATCCGGATCACGAATATAAATCGAAGTAATTTTTCCACAAGCTCCGGTACGGGAAGTTGGTTCTAGTTCTAATGGAATATTATGCTGATGTAAAATAGCCATTACTTCATCCAGTGTCTGTTCTACAATAAAGCACAAGTCGGCTGAACCGGGAGTAGGGTGTTGTGCTTTAGGTTCAAATTCATGGCCTTGCTGATGTAAATTAATCTTCATCTGACCAAAATGCAAAGCAGTACGATTATCTGCAAATGTACTTACCTGCATTTCAAGTACATCAGCATAAAAAGTGCAGGAGGCTTGAATATCTTTAACAGTTAATACCAGATGATCCAGTCTTTTAATCTGCATTATTAACTCCTTACTATAAAATAAAACTGGAATAGCAGTGAATTGATAATTCAGTATAAATCCAGTTCACCTGAGTTTGTCAATAGAGAAAAAAAATAACACTTACAAAGAATTGTTTGAATTTTTAGTATTATGATTTTGAAATCTGAAGACATTTAGCATATAAAAATACAAAATATGCTGGTGTTTTTATTAGAAGATTGTTTACTGTTGTAACAGTTGATAGAAATTATTATTGTATTATTAATAAAATTTGTATTTTCATTTCGTCTGTGTTCAGATTAAATACAGATTCCAGAAATAGATTAAAATCTGTATGAAATAGTCAGCCACAAACATAAATAAAAGTGCCAATCCTATTGATACATTGGCACCTGTGAATAAAAATTTTATTCCATACGCATTTCTGCAGACCTTGCGTGTGCAGTCAGGCCTTCACCATGAGCCAGAATACTGGCAATTTGTCCTAATTGTCGAGCACCCTCAGCAGAAACCTGAATCAGACTACTGCGTTTTTGGAAATCGTATACACCCAGCGGAGAGGCAAAGCGTGCAGTACGGCTGGTAGGTAATACATGATTGGGGCCGGCACAATAATCTCCCAGACTTTCACTAGTATATTGCCCCATAAAAATAGCTCCGGCATGCCGGATTTTTGGTGCCCATTTTTGCGGATCTGCTACCGAAAGCTCCAGATGCTCAGGTGCCAGATAATTGGCAATATCACAGGCCTCATCCAGATTCTGTGCCTGAATAATAGCTCCGCGATTAGTCAGAGAAGCTTCAATGATATCTTTACGCGGCATCTGTGCCAGTAACTCCTCCATCCAGGCTTCCACTTCATGAGCATAGTCTGCATTGGTTGTGATCAGTATAGCCTGTGCAATTTCATCATGCTCAGCCTGACTGAATAAATCCATAGCAACCCATTTGGCCGGAGTAGTGCCGTCTGCAATCACCAGAATTTCACTGGGACCGGCAACCATATCAATACCGACTACACCAAATACCCGCCTTTTGGCTGCTGCAACATAAGCATTGCCGGGCCCAGTAATTTTATCAACCTGAGCAATACTTTGTGTTCCATAAGCTAAAGCTGCTATAGCCTGTGCACCACCAATAGTAAAGACTTGAGTTACTCCGGCTACATAAGCTGCTGCCAGAACAATATCATTTCTCTCTCCGAAAGGCATTGGTACAACCATGACAATTTCAGCGACACCGGCTACATGAGCCGGTATAGCATTCATCATCACTGAGCTTGGATAAGCAGCTTTACCACCAGGTACATAAATACCAACGCGATCCAGAGCGGTGATTTGTTGTCCTAGTAAGGTGCCATTTTCATCTTCATATTGCCATGACTGCTGCTTTTGATGCTGATGATAACTTTCAATCCGTTTGGCAGCTGTTTGTAAAGCTTTTTGCACATCTGCCGGCAGACGGGCAAATGCTGCGGCCAAATCTGTCTGACTTAATGTCAGATTAGCCATAGACTGAACTTGTGTGTGATCAAAACGATTGGTATATTCGATTACAGCTGCATCACCCCGTTGCTGTACATCAGCACAGATAGCAGCTACTGCAGCATCCACTTGCGGATCCTGCGCAGTTTCAAATGCCTGTAGAGCAGTTAGCCTGGCTTTAAAGTCAGCATCCTGGGTAGAAATATATTTCATGCCTATGTATTACAGGCAGCCTGAGCTGCCTGATCCTGATATGATTAATTAAAAGTTATTGCCGAAATTATCATCATCCTCATCGATAACCGGTGTTTTTGATTTTGCTGCCAGCTCATGAGCCGGAATGGTATTGCCATCCACCTCAACATCATAAGGTTTCACTACCCGTACCCGTAAGCCACGACCGGCTTTACGGCTGTCAACCCATTCACTGCTAATGGCTGAAATAGCATTATTGGCATTATCAAAACCATAGTCCTTGGCGTTAAAGCCACCATCACTGGTTACCAGTTCGCGGGCAACTGAGCTGACAGTAGCCCAGCCTTCAATATCACAGGTTCTTTCAATAGCCTTCTGTACCATCGGTACCAGACGGTTCCAGTGGTGCTGGCCGGATATTTCATTGGAAGAACGACCAGATTTGGTTGGGCGGTTATTAAACCCAGATTTGGCTGGGCGGCCACGGCCACGGTTATTTTCAACAGGTGTTACTGCAGCTTCAAATACTGCTTTACGCGGACGACCACGACCACGCTTAGTCTGATTTTCCCGGTTTTTATCATAACTGGTGAATTCCGGAACTTGTGTTTCAATTTGTACCAGTACTGGTTCTGCCTGTTTTTCTTCCGGTTCAATGGTTACACTTACCTTTTCCGCCGGCATAGCTGTGCCCGCGGCGGGAATAGTAATAACCAGTGGCGCATCATTATTTTGCTGGAAAGCTGTCTGCTCATTATTTGATATATAAGGCTTGCTTTCTGTTTTGGGCGTAAGATTATTATTGCGTTTTTTCAGACGCAGCCATAAATGATTACCATGCATCTGAGTTTCAAAAATATCAATAGCACTAATCAGATAAGAAAGCTTGGTGTAGCCATAATTACGTGCATCAAAATCAGAATTAACTTTATTAATATACTGACCGACAACACCTAATGATGTCCAGCCATCATCATCTGCATGTTCTTTCACTGCATTGCGGAACAGGTTTATTAATGCTGTATCCTGCTTCAGTTCTGCCGGTGTTTTACGTTTATTGCGGAAAATCGGTGTCTGGGTTTTATCTTCTCCGATTTCTACAGTGGTATGGCTAAGTAAATTTTCAGTATAAATAAATTTGTCACATGCTTTACGGAAAGATTCAGGCGTTTTTTTCTGTCCGAAACCATAAACAGTCAGACCATTCTCACGGATACGCGAAGCCAGACGGGTGAAATCACTATCACTGGATACAATACAGAAGCCATCAAAAGTATTACTGTATAATAAGTCCATGGCATCAATTACCATGGCCATATCAGTAGCATTTTTCCCTTTGGTATAGGCAAATTGCTGTACGGGAGTAATTGCATGCGGTAGTAGTGCATCTTTCCATTTCGACAGACCGCTGCTCCAGTCCCCGTAAATGCGTTTAACACTGGCAATACCGTATTTAGCAATTTCTTCCAGTAAGGATTCAACAATACTGGCCGAAGCATTATCAGCATCAATAAGTACTGCCAGTTTGGCCGAATTTTCCGTAGTCATCTATAGAATTCCTGTTAATTAAAAAAAAATTAAATTTCATGATTTTTAGCATTGGTAAAAACATCAATAATTGGTTGTATAGCAGCATATTTCAGCTTTAAGGCCGCCTTATTTACGACCAGCCGGCTGGAAATATCCACAACATGTTCTACTGCCTGCAGGTTGTTTGCCTTTAATGTATTTCCGGTTGAAACCAGATCAACGATCGCATCGGCCAGACCTACCAATGGTGCCAGCTCCATTGAACCGTACAATTTAATTAAATCAATGTGTACTCCCTTACCGGCAAAGTGTTCAGCAGCAATATTAGGATATTTACTGGCTACACGTAAGCGGCAGCCGGGCTGCGAAGCTGCTGCATAATCAAACCCGTTGCGCACGGCTACCATCATTCTGCATCGTGCAATATTCAAGTCCAGTGGCTGATATAACCCATCGCCATTATGTTCAATTAAAACATCTTTTCCGGCAATTCCAAAATCAGCAGCTCCATATTGCACATATGTGGGTACATCTGTTGCGCGAACAATGATCAATCGGATATTGTCGTGATTAGTATTAATAATCAGTTTGCGTGACTGTTCCGGATCTTCGATAGCATTAATTCCTGCTGCTGCAAGTAAAGGCAGTGTTTCTTCATAAATACGACCTTTGGATAACGCTATAGTTAATTGTGAAGTCATTTTTGTCAGTATAGTATACATAAAAGCAAACTTATTAAGCTATAAATTATTTTTGCAGAAAAATAAGTTTGCAGAAATTATAAAAATAATAATTAAATAATTTTAATCCAGTAATTGTTTTATGTCATGAGCCAATTGTGTCGCTGTCTGGCTATGTGGCTCGTAAACCACAGTAAATCCCTGTTTGTCAATTAAATATGTACCTGTACTATGATCCAGTAAATATTCATCAGGATTATTACCTGCTACTTTATGTACAGCAATTTTATACTGATTGAGAACGTCATTAAGCTCCTTTTGGTGCTGGTTGTCTGCAGTCAGACCAATGAAATCAGGGTTAAATGCTGGTGCATAAGTCTCCATAACCTGTGGTGTATCCCGTTGAGGATCAACTGTAATGAATAATATCTGTACTTGCTTTCCCTGCTGACCCAGCTGATTTATTGCATCCGCATAAGCAAGCAGATTGGTTGGACAAACATCAGGGCAATGAGTATAACCGAATACCAGTGCAACTACCTTGCCCTGATAATCACGCAAATGTACGGTTTTACCATTTGCACTGAGTAAAGAAAAATCTTTGCCGCCGAGACCGGCATCGCGGACATCGCTACCCTCGAAATTGTATTGGCGCTGCGACCGGACTGAATCAGCATTTGCAGGCTGCGTACTGGTTGCAGCTGACTGAGGCTGGCAAGCGCCTAATACGGTCGCATATGTTGTTACAGCTAAAAGTATTTGTATTTTACGCATAGACTTAATAATAATACAAAATCGGACTTTAGATAAATATTTATAAATCTGAATTTTTTTAGATTTAAATGAATAGGCAATATATATAAAATCCAAAATTACAATCAATATTCTAATCCAAAAAATAAAAAATATTTTTACCATAAAAAAATTCTTTACAGCCATGGAAAATCCGTTATAATGCGTCTTCTTCGCTAGCCCAGGTGGCGAAATTGGTAGACGCAGGGGACTCAAAATCCCCCGCCGCAAGGTGTGACGGTTCGAGTCCGTCCCTGGGCACCAGATTTTGAAAACCGCTGATAACAGCGGTTTTTTTTATTCTGTTTATGCCAACTCCTTAAACATTTCCCAATACATATATTGTATAGAGGCATAGGCAAAAATTTGCGAAAATTTAATAACTTATCCGGCATTGTTTAACATATACCCCCTTTGTTTTAGTTGGTATTTATCTTTTACCGGTAGTTGTATGACATTCTGTATAAGATCCGGATCAATATCCGGTACTAATTATTGAAATTGATTTCTAAAATGATTATTAAGCAGGCTGACAGTAAAGTAAAAGATTTAGAAATACTATGCCGGCTATTACAATGGCCTGATTTATTACCGCAGAAGCGACAAAATATTGAACAGCATCTTCGGTCAATCCGTTCGGGTATTAAAGGTGAGGCTGAGTCTGCATATCAGCTGCAGTTTCATTTTGGAAATCATCCTGATTGGGTAATTATTCATGATTTAAGATTAAAATATCAGGGAAAAGTAGCACAAATCGACCATTTACTGATTAACCGCTATTTGCAAATATTTGTATGTGAAAGTAAAAGAGTAACTGGTAGTCTGATTATCAATGAGCAGGGTGAATTTTCACGCAGGTATGAAGGCAATGAGCAGGGAATGCCATCTCCAGTAGAACAAAACCGTCGTCATATCAGTTTGTTGAATAGTTTGTTGCATTCAGAGCTGATTCAGTTACCAGCCCGTTTTGGTTGGAAACTACAGCCGTCTCTATATAGCCTGATACTGATTTCTAATGATACTTATATCAGGCGACCAAAAAATCCTGTTTCTGGTTTAAGCAGCGTGATAAAAAATGAGCAACTGCAAACAAAAATTCAGCAGTTAAGCAAACATTCACGCATATTCGGCATTATTCGCAAGGTATCAAGTATCAGTATACAAACATTTGCGCGGCAGCTGGTACAGTTGCACCGGCGTGCACGATATGATTGGCCCAGTTATTTTGGTTTGAATAAACCAGTCAGTCACCTCACTGATTCTGTTATTGTCACGCAGACACAAGTACAAACTGAAAATCTAAGTACAAAAACTCATTATTTTTGCTCAGGCTGTCATAAAAATATTACTGGTAGTGTGGTTTATTATTGTCATAATCATAAAAACATATTCGGAGGTAAAACATATTGCTATCAATGTCAGCAAAAAGTTAAACAACAATAAATGGTTATGATTTTCATATTTTCATTCTGAGCTTTGTATATCATCGAATATTGCTCCAAATATATTATAAGACATTAATATTCTGGTTTAACCAAACATTATTTTACTCAGAATACTACTAGAAAATTTTTTTATAACCACTATATTATAAATATACATTTTAGTAAGTTAATTAATTTTTAAATAATATGTAAAAGTACTATTCCATAAGTATTTATTCATGGTTTATGCAATTATCGTATTATCGCCAAATAAACTTTGCTAATTGAATTATTAAAAATCATTGAAAATAAATAGGAATCCACACATGAATATTACTGACATTTCCAGACAGCGCTATACCGCTAAACATTACGATAAAACCAAAAAAATTCCGGCAGAGCAGTTAGCGCAACTGTTTGAAGTTATCAGAAACAGCCCTTCATCAGTAAATTCACAGCCATGGCATTTTTTTGTAGTGGATAATGATGAGGCTCGTGCCAGAATAATGCCGGCAATTGTAGAAATGAATCATCCGCGGGTAGCTGACTCATCACATACCTTAATATTCTGTGCTAAAACCCCCTTAAATGAGCAGCATTTACAAAATGTACTGGCTCAGGAGGAAAAGGATGGCCGTTTTGAAGAGAATGAATTTAAGGAAATGACGGATAAAGGCCGCCGTTTTTTTGTTAATAAAAATAGTGTAACACCTCATAGCCAGCTTGAGTGGGAGTGCAGACAATTATATATTGTACTGGGGCAGTTATTATTTGCCGCCGCTGCTATTGGTATCGATTCAACAGCAATTGAAGGCTTTGATGATCAGAAAATGGATGAAATTCTTGGTCTGCAACAAGAGGGACTGAAGAGTGTACTGGTAGTCAGTCTTGGCTATCGTGCCGCTAATGACAGTAATGCCACCCGGCCAAAATCACGTTTACCTGAAGAGCAGATATTTACCCGTTTGTAATCATTTTTACTGGTTTATTATTCTTGTATGGCAAAACATTAAATATAATTGCAATTTGTATTTATTGTTTTGTCTTATGACTAACTATGCTTATGTATTTAAATAAGTATCTGTCTGCTTATTATAAAGGTTGCATGGAAGTTGATTATTTAACCTTATAATTAAATTGCATTTACTCAATGAAAGTCAGCCTTGTCAATGTTGGTGATAATGAAGTGCAAAGTCTTGCTGGAACAAATCATAATGAAAATAGAAAACAAGTTGGGTAATGCTGCATCTGAAATCGAAGTAAAACCATACTCTCCACTCTATGCTATTGAAATATGCGATTTGTTTCATTCGACTATTCATGCTATTGATACCGATATTTATAGCAAAGCAGAGCAAGAAGCATGGTGCCCAACACCACCAGATTATCAGATGTGGTTAAAACGTTTAGATAACACTCAGCCTTGGATGGCTATCTTTGGCTCACGTCTTGCAGGGTTTATTGAACTTAAAGATGATGGTTACATAGACTGTTTTTACGTGCATCCTGACTTTCAAAAACGTGGCATAGCTAGAAAACTTTATGACCATGTGCTTGACTTGGCACACCAGAAAAATTTTTCACAATTAAGTGTAGATGCTTCAAAAGTGGCCATGCCAATTTTCCAAAAATGGGGTTTTATAATAAAGCGGGCTAACAAAATATACAGAAAAAATCAGGTACTGATAAATTACCATATGTATAAAACACTTTGATTTTTATTGCGGCCTTTGTACGGTAAAGCTTCATTCAAACTAAATTCCTAACCACACTTTTTTGAGGCATTTGGGCTTATATTCAGACCTAAATACCTCTAGATAAGTGACTATTTATCGCCATTTCCCTATTTTAAACGCAACTTTCCTGCTGTACAGATAACCCTCGTTTGATATCAAAGTTCAATAAGCTGCCTGAAAGATGAGCTTAAATTAATTCAGTCAATGGAGTTTCAAATTAAACCGTATTTACGAAACCAAAGAATAAGTAGAAAACTTTATGAAGATAGCAGAATAGGAATAAATAGATCTGTAAAGTTGCCGAGGGTTAAATGAATAAGGATACAGCAATCCTTATTCTGGCTGTTACTGTATTCGGATAAAATATTTTTGTGCTTATCTTATTAAAAAATCAATAAAAATAAATTATTTAACAAAGTTTAGAATATTTTCTTTCTTAATGTGTTTTATACAATAGTTAGTTACAACTTTTTCATTACATCTGATAAATTTTTTACCCATAAAAGTATAGATTCATAAATTTTGAAACTATTCCATTATCTTCTAATTCTGGAAAATTGACTGCTTTGTTATTTTAGTACCGTTTATGTAATATTTTCTCTTCATTTTAAATATCAGTATAAGGAATAGCTGAATATATAATTATTCAATGCATTGGCACAGCCGATGCTCGCAGATGGCTATGCATCATTTTTTATTAATGTAGTTTTGAAAGGTTTACTGCCCTTAATATTTATCTTCTTTGAATTGTGATAATACTGCTAATACTTAAATACAGTTATCATATGCGGCTGCTTAAGGATAAAAATTACCATTAAAATAAGCAAAATTACTTATCTTGAAAAATTAAATCTGACCAATATCATGAATCTTTAAAAATAACTTTTTCTTCAAAAATTTTTATTTAGGTATAACAATTGTGTATTAAATTGGCTGTACTACAATCTGAACTTAAGGTTTTTGTAATTAAATTTATTATTTTATTCATACCGGTACTTTTAAATGCTAAATCAATTTCATTTAAATACTAATGCAAATAAATTATTTATTAAACATTTTATTTAAAATGTTTAATACCTTGTTCACAGACAAAAAAAGATATGCTTATATCATGTTTTTCGGTTTGAATTTCATCTAACTGCTGACAGGCAAAGCCAACTCCTATTAATTTCGGTTGCCAGTGATGTAAAGCCGAAAGCGTTGCATCATAATAACCCCCGCCCTGTCCAAGACGATTACCCCTTTGATCAATTCCCAGCAACGGTACAATCAGAGTATGTAAATACCGAGCCCGAATGCGCTGACCGGTAAATTGAGGAATTGAACCACGTTTATACTTCAATCCGTACTGAGTCAGATAGCGGGTTGTGGTTTGTTTCCGGGGCAGGTGCGGACAGGGGGTGAACCATAATTCTCGTTGTCTGGCTGTAATATAAGGCAAATAAACCGTAGCCCCGCGTTTTTGAGCAGTAGTAATTAACGACCACAGTGATAATTCACTGCCTACTGCCCAGTATACGGCAATCCGTTTTTGACGCCGGATCAGCGGATAGAGCAGACGGTTAATCCGATTAGTGGCCGGCTGACGCTGTTCAGGCTTTAACTGCTTACGCTGGTTGCGCAAATAACCACGCAGTTGTCTTTTGTCTGTATGTATCTGCATAGTTTAGCTTACTGCTATCCGGTCAGAATATTGCAACGGCGCATACTTGCCGTAACTGCTTTTTTTCTGTATCATCTGAATGTTTTACCTCGGTAAAAATCACTAACGCTCGCACTGTACGCGAAAGGGTGCTCTGTTACAGAGTTCTATGCGTGGCAGTGTCAGGCTTTAACCCTTTTAAGGATAGGTATTATGTCACAAATTACTATGCGCCAGATGCTGGAAGCAGGCGTACACTTTGGTCATCAGACACGTTACTGGAACCCGAAAATGGCTGAGTACATTTTTGGTGCACGTAACAAAATTCATATCATCAATCTGGAAAAAACCCTGCCGTTGTTTGTAGAAGCGCAGGATGTAGTACGCCGTCTGGCTGCCAATAAAGGAACTGTACTGTTCGTAGGTACTAAACGGCAGGCACGTGATATCGTTAAGGAAGAAGCTACCCGCGCCGGTGCTCCTTACGTTGATCATCGCTGGCTGGGCGGTATGCTGACCAATTACAAAACTGTAAAACAGTCTATTAAACGTCTGGAAGAAAAAACTGCTGCTTTGGAAAATGCTACTGAAGCCGGTTACAGTAAAAAAGAAGTGCTGGAAATGCAGCGCGAAGTCGCTAAGCTGGAACGTTCTCTGGGTGGTATCAAAGATATGAAAGGCTTGCCGGATGCAATTTTCGTTATCGATACCGGCTATCAGAAAGGTACTCTGGTAGAAGCTGCTAAACTGGGTATTCCGGTTATTGCTGTGGTTGATACCAATAACAGCCCTGATGATGTTAAATATGTGATTCCGGGTAATGATGACTCAGCTAAGGCAATTCGTCTGTATTGCCGTGGTATTGCTGATGCTATTCTGGAAGGTAAAGCTCAGTCTTTACAGGAAGTAGTTCAGGCTGCTCAGGCTGCCGAAGAGAAACAGGCTGCAGCTGCTGAATAATCAGTTATCTCACATCTTTGCAAAAGAAGGGGACATTAGTGCCCCTTTTTTTAAAATAATTTTTCAGCCTGATATTCGCCAGGTTGAGCATAATCAAGTTTAAGGAGTAAAACATGGCTGCAATTACTGCAAAAATGGTAGGTGATTTGCGTGCTGCTACCGGTTTGGGCATGATGGAATGCAAAAAAGCTTTGGTAGAAGCCGAAGGTAATATGGAAAAAGCCGAAGAAATTTTGCGCATTAAATCCGGAGCTAAAGCAGGTAAGCTGGCCGGCCGTACTGCCGCAGAAGGTGTGGTTGCTGAATATGTGGATGGTAAAATAGGTGCCGTTGCCGAAATTAACTGTGAAACAGACTTCGTTGCCAAAGATGCCAGCTTTATGGCATTTGCTCAGGCAGTGGCTAAAGCAGTTGCCGTACATAATCCGGCTAGTCTTGAAGCCCTGGCAGAAGCCAAAACCGATGATGGCGTAACTATTGAAGAAGCTCGTAAAGCTGTTATTGCTAAATTAGGTGAAAACATCACTGTTCGGCGGTTTGAACGGATTGAAACTGATAATAGTCTGGTAACCTATATGCACGGTACCAAAATCGGGGTACTGGTTGAGCACAAAGGTGGCGATACACAGGCTATCCGTCAGGTAGCCATGCATATTGCTGCATCCAGACCTCAATGCGTTTCAGCTGCTGAAGTGAATCCGGAAATTGTGGCAAAAGAACGCCACATTTATGAAGAGCAGGCTGCAGCTTCCGGTAAACCGGCAAATATCGTTGAAAAAATGGTTGAAGGCCGGATACAGAAATTCCTGGCTGAAGTAACTCTGCTGGGCCAGCAGTTTGTTATTAATCCTGACCAGACCGTGGAAAAATTCCTGAAAGAACAAAATGCTGAAGTAAACCGTTTTGTTGCTTTCCATGTTGGTGAAGGTATTGAGAAAAAAGAAGTGGATTATGCGGCTGAAGTAGCTGCTGCTTCTAAAGTATAAGGCTGTTTATGCCACGGGCACTCTGGATTCAGGCTCCTGAATCAGGGTGCTTTTTTTTGAGTTATCTGTTTAATTAGGTTGAGATAGCTGAAATAAAAGTTCCCTTTTTTTATTTTGAAAAATTTATTGATCGCTGTTAAACATCTAATGGCAAACTGATAGAAAGAATGATCATGACTAAACCAGCAAAATACAAACGTGTATTATTAAAATTATCCGGTGAGTCCTTAATGGGGCCAGATGCTTTTGGTATCAACCGCGATACCATTATGCAAATTACTGCGCAGGTTAAAGAAGTGGTCGATATGGGTGTAGAGGTGGCTATTGTCATTGGAGGCGGTAACATCTTTCGCGGAATGGCTCAATCAGCTAAAGGTATGGAGCGTGCTACTGCTGATTATATGGGCATGATGGCTACAGTGATGAATGCACTGGCTTTGAAAGAAGCATTTGAAAGTCAGCAGGTTAAAGCCAGGGTTCAGTCAGCACTGAGTATGCAGCAGGTAGCAGAAACTTATGCCCGCCCAAAAGCCATTCAGTATCTGGAAGAAGGAAAAGTGGTGATTTTTGCAGCAGGAACCGGCAACCCATTTTTTACTACAGACACAGCAGCAAGTCTGCGTGGTGTAGAAATGAATTGTGATATTATGTTAAAAGCAACCAATGTGGACGGAGTTTATACTGCAGATCCTAAAACCAACCCTGAAGCTAAACGCTATCAGCAAATTACATTTGACAATGCGATTAGTCAGAACCTGAAAGTGATGGATGCTACAGCATTTGCTTTATGTCGTGAACAGAAACTGAATATTGTAGTATTCGGTATCTTCAAACAGGGAGCACTAAAACGGGTTATCTGTGGTGAGGACGAAGGTACATTAGTCCATGTATAACATTAGACTGCTTAACTAAACTTGTGGTGACGCGTATAACTGCGTTAGTATGCGCGTTTGCCATTTTCTGACAGCAAAAATTTGAGAAAATTGAAATAAATGCTGTCAGGTCAGACAGGAATATTCATGATTAACGAAATTCAACGTACTGCTGAAACCAAAATGCAGAAATCACTGGATGTATTGCGCGATAATCTGTCTAAAGTTCGTACAGGACGCGCTCATACCGGTTTACTTGATCAGGTTGAGGTGGAATATTACGGAAGCATGGTATCTGTAAGTCAGGTTGCCAGTGTAACCTTGCTGGATGCACGTACTATCGGGGTAAAGCCCTATGAAAGTAAAATGGCTGCCGTTATTGAAAAGGCTATTCGTAACTCAAATCTTGGCCTGAATCCGGCTGCAATGGGCGATCTGATTCGGGTACCCATGCCAATGCTTACCGAAGAGCGGCGCAAAGATCTAATTAAAGTAGTCCGCGGCGAAGCAGAAGATGGTCGGGTAGTCGTGCGTAATATACGTCGTGATGCCAATAATGACCTCAAACGTCTACATAAAGACAAAGAAATCAGTGAAGACGAAGTACGTCGTGGTGAAGAAGGTGTTCAGAAGCTTACTGATAAATACATTGCTGAAATTGATAAGATGCTGGCAACCAAAGAAGCCGATCTAATGGCAATCTGAACTATATAATTGCAGTAAAGGATGTATTTTGACTACCAGTAGTACTCAGAGTGTACCTGAACATACCGAAATTCCCCGGCATATTGCCGTCATTATGGACGGTAATGGACGCTGGGCTAAAAAACGCCTGATGCCTCGTATTATGGGGCATAAAAAAGGGCTGGAAATGCTGGAAGAAATGACAGCAAATTGCGCACGTATGGGCGTAGAATATCTGACAGTCTTCGCTTTTTCTACAGAAAACTGGCGTCGTCCGATGGACGAGGTTAATTTTCTGATGGGGCTGTTTTTGCAGTCATTGCAAAAACGGGTACAAAAATTGCACAAAAATAATCTGCGTCTGCGTGTCATTGGTGATCGCAGCCGTTTTGCGGCAGAAATAGTACGCGGGATTGAAGAAGCGGAAGCATTAACAGCGGAAAATACAGGGCTGACCCTGACTATAGCTGCTGATTATGGTGGTCGCTGGGATATTTTGCAGGCGGTTAATCAGGCTATTCAGGCTGGAGCCACTAAGCTGACTGAAACCAGCATTCTGCCATATCTGTCACTTGGTTATGCTCCTGAACCCGATTTATTTATCCGTACAGGCGGCGAAACCCGTATCAGTAATTTTCTTTTATGGCAACTGGCTTATACCGAGCTCTATTTTACACCGGTTCTATGGCCGGATTTTGATGAATCTCAGCTGGCTAATGCTGTACGCTCCTATCAGGAGCGGGAGAGACGGTTTGGCAGAACCTCAGAGCAGTTGCCACTTACCCAACAGCGACCCTGATTTCATTTATGCTCAAACAACGTATTCTTACAGCTCTGGTTTTACTGTCCCTAATGATAGGTATGTTGTTTGGGGCTGGCAACAATTTATGGGCTGCATTTAGCGGTCTGATTTCCTTACTGGCTTTATGGGAATATGCCCGTATTGCTCATTTCACTACCATACAGAATGCACTCTATCTGCTAGTCAGTGCGGCAGGCGGAGGGTGTCTTTATTTTTATAATCAGCAAACAGCATTACCACTTTGGGCACAGATAATAATTTTGCTGTTCTGGCTGATTATCGTACCAGTCTGGTTAAAATTTAAATGGAAAATCAAGGCTAATCTGCTTGGTGCCATGATTGGCTGGTTATTAATGGTGCCTTTCTGGCAGGCATTAATTTACCTGCGTCCGGATTCTCAGGCAACCGATACCCTGTTATCTATTATGGTATTAGTGTGGATTGCCGATATTGCTGCCTATTTTGTCGGAAGAGCTGTGGGTAAACACAAACTGGCTCCGATCATCAGTCCTAATAAAAGCTGGGAAGGAGCTATTGGTGCGGTTATTTGTGTTGCTATCTATACAACAGTTCTGCAACAACAAGGCTGGTTACCGGTTATTCTGCCTCGGTGGCAAACCCTTTGTCTGGCTTTTATTCTGACTGCAGTGAGTATCTGTGGTGATTTGCTGGAGAGCTGGTTAAAGCGTGCCGGTGGTGTCAAAGACAGTAGTCAGCTTTTACCCGGTCATGGCGGGGTATTCGATCGGGTAGATTCCTTAATTGCAGTACTGAGTGTTTATGCCGCCTTAATGGCGTGTTTTGGTGTAAAGTGATTTTGTGATGAGTGGTTATAATCCTGTATCTGTAACTATTCTGGGAGCAACTGGCAGTATTGGTCAGAGTACTCTGGATGTTATTGGCCGCCATCCTGAACGGTTTTCTGTTTTTGCGTTAACTGCCCACCAGAAAATTGATCGTCTGGCAGAGCTGTGTATCCGTTTTCGTCCAGTTTACGCTGTGGTTGCTACCGCTGCGCAGGCGGATGTTCTGCGAGCACAATTACAGACTGCTGCTGTTACTACAGAAGTTTTATTTGGAGAGCAGGCTCTGTGCGATGTTGCGCGGGATAGTGGAACTGAGGCTGTCATGGCTGCTATTGTCGGTGCCGCCGGTTTAAGACCGACGTTAGCAGCAGCGAAAGCTGGTAAGACTATTTATCTGGCAAATAAAGAAACGTTGGTAGTCGCCGGTGCACTCTTTATGCAGACTGTCCGGCAGTACGGTGCACGGCTGTTACCTGTAGATAGTGAGCATAATGCCATTTTTCAGGCATTACCTGATGATTATCAGGGAGATTTGGAACATGCTGGCGTAGCTTCGCTAGTTTTAACTGCATCAGGCGGCCCTTTTCTGCATACCGCACTGGCAGATTTTGCTGCTATTACTCCGGAGGCCGCAATACGTCATCCAAACTGGCATATGGGCCGCAAAATTTCGGTTGATTCAGCCAGTATGATGAATAAAGGGCTGGAGTTAATTGAGGCGCACTGGTTATTTAATGCTGCTGCTGAACAGCTGGAAGTGATTATTCATCCGCAAAGCGTAATACACAGCATGGTTCGTTACCGGGATGGTTCTGTACTGGCTCAAATGGGTAAACCGGATATGCGTATTCCGATTGCACATTGTCTGGGATTACCTGACAGAATTGACTCAGGAGTTGAACAGCTGGATTTTACTGCTTTAAGCGGTTTGCACTTTTTAGCACCGGATTTTGTACGTTTTCCATGCCTGAAACTGGCTTATGATGTATTACACAGCAATCATCCCGCCAGTTCATGTGTGCTGAATGCAGCCAATGAAGTTGCTGTAGCTGCTTTTCTGGACAAACGTATTCGCTTTATTGATCTGGCAGCAGTAGTAGATAGCTGTCTGCAATATTTTAGCGGACAATCAGCCTCTTCTATAGAGGAACTGTTGCAGATGGATATGCAGGTGCGTAGTGTTGCAAATTCATGGATAGCTGACCGCGCTGCCGGTTGAGAACAGGATAGACCATGTTATTAACCATATTTGCTTTTATTGTAGCCATTTTACTGCTGGTAAGTTTGCATGAATTAGGCCATCTGATTGTGGCCCGCTGGTGCGGGGTTAAAGTACTGCGTTTTAGTATTGGTTTTGGTAAACCATTTTTTTGCGTGAAACGCGGCAATATTGAATGGTGTCTGGCACCCATTCCTCTCGGTGGTTATGTCAAAATGGTAGATACCCGTGAGGGTGATGTCAGTGAAGCTGATTTACCTTATGCATTTGATCAGCAGCATCCTCTTAAGCGTATTGCAATCGTTGTTGCCGGTCCGCTGACCAATCTGATATTAGCTGTACTGCTGTATGCAGCAAGCTTCAGTCTGGGTGGAATTACTCAAATTCGTCCCTGGGTAGGTATGGTTGAGCCTGCCACCGTCGCAGCTGATGCTGGTTTTCAGCCCGGAGACCGTATCGTTAGTGTTAACGGACAGGCTGTTACTGACTGGACAGATGCCCAGGCTAAAATCATGCTTAATCTGGATGGCGGCAAAGTCCAGGTTGATGTTATCAATTCAGCCGGACAACCGCAGCAGCGGCAACTGAATGTTGCCGGTACTGATGCCGCTTCTAACGTTGCCAAAACCGGTTATCTGGGTATTGCACCTTTCAAAGTTGTTAATCAGATAGGTATGGTTATACCGGATAGTGTCGCAGCTAAAGCCGGTCTGCATACCGGGGATATCTTATTAGCTATTAACGGACGCAAACTTACTGGCTGGCAGGACTGGGTAGACAGTATCCGGGCCAGTGCCGGTGCAAAACTTGACATTAGTTATCAGCGAAACGGACAGATTCAGCAAACCAGTCTGCGACCGGATTCAGTACTCGAAAACGGGACAATAATTGGTCAGGTTGGAGTAGGTGCCATGCGTGATCAAACATGGGATGCCCGGATTCGTCAGCATTATCAGCCCGGTTTTTTTGAATCTGTACGACTGGCTATGCAACGTACGTGGGATTACATTACACTTACACTTTCTATGTTTGCAAAATTACTCACTGGTCAGGCATCTTTGCATTATCTTTCCGGTCCGCTGACTATTGCTGATGTGGCTGGCAAAACTGCCGCTATGGGCTGGCAAAGTTACACAGAGTTTCTGGCACTGGTCAGCGTTAGTCTTGGCGTACTCAATTTATTACCTGTTCCCGTGCTAGACGGTGGGCATTTACTGTATTATGCCATTGAATGGATTCGTGGCAGACCCCTAAGTTTACGTATACAGGAAATGGGGTTACGTTTTGGTATTGCTGCCATGTTAATGTTAATGCTGGTGGCTTTCTTCAATGATATTACCCGCTTGTTTGGATGAATGATGAAATTAAAGCAGATTACTGTCAGTTTAATGGCTCTGGGCTTATCTTCACTGGTTTTTGCTGTCGAACCGTTTACCATAAAAGACATTCGGGTAGAGGGTTTACAGCGTACAGCCCCCACCACGGTTTTTAGTTATATTCCGGTGAAAATTGGTGATATTTTTACGGATGCGGAGGGTGAAGAGATTATCAAAAAACTGTATGCAACGGGTTTTTTTGATGATATTCGGGTTGAAACCATGGGTAACCAGGTATTGTTAACTGTAGTTGAACGGCCAATTATCAGTAGTTTTGATGTTACTGGTGGTAAATCAATTAATAATAATGACATTAAGAAAAACCTGAGTGGTTTTGGTTTAGGGCAGTCACGTGTATTTAATCCCGCTACATTAGAGCAGGCAATACAAGGCTTGCAGGATGCTTATCGTCAGCGTGGTAAAAATGCGGTAAAAATCACACCCAAAGTTACCCGGTTAGAACGTAACCGTGTTGCAGTTGAACTGAAAATAGATGAAGGTCCGACTACAACCATCAAATCAATTGATTTCAGTGGTAATAAACAGTTTTCAACACGTACTCTGCGTAATCAGATGGCATTAAGCCAGAAGAACTGGAAAAGCTGGTTAACCAGAGATGATCGGTATTCAGATACTCAGTTACAACAGGATCTGGATAAAATCAACAATTTTTATCAGGATCACGGATATCTGAATTTTCGCATTTCCGGTGTTAAAGTAGATAGCAATGAAGCTAAAACTGCCCAGATGATTAATATCACGGTAGACGAAGGCGCACGCTATCGCTGGGGTAAAGTAACTGTTGGCGGTGATACCCGGGAGATACCTGTAGAAGAGTTGCAGCAACTGGTTAAAATCAAACAGGGAAGATGGTATAACCGCTCGCAGATAATTAATATTATCAGAGCAATACAGGATAAAATGGGTAGCTCTGGTTATGCTTTCTGTCAGGTGGATGTCCGCCCCGTACCTAATGAAAATACTCATGTTGTCGATTTTGTATTGAATGTTGTTCCGGATCGTAAAGTTTATGTTAACCAGATTAATATTACAGGTAACAATAAAACCCGTGATGAAGTATTGCGGCGTGAGTTACGGCAAATGGAGCGCGCACCGTATGATGTATCGAAAATTAATCGTTCTAAAGAGCGCATTCAGCAGTTAGGCTATTTTGATAATGCTCAGGTAGATGTGAAACCGGTAGCAGGTACACCCGATCAGGTCGATCTGGATATGAGTGTCAGAGAGCGATCAACCGGTTCTATAAATGTTGGTGCCGGCTGGGCACAGGATGATGGTTTGCTGCTGTCTGCAGGCATTGCTCAGGATAATTTGTTTGGTACCGGTAAATCAGCCAGTCTGCAATTATCCCGCTCAAAAGTTAATCAGGTTGCTGCTCTTTCCTTTACTGATCCGTATTTTACTCCTGATGGTATCAGTCTGGGCTATAACATGTATTATCGTGGTTACAATCCCAGTAAATCTGACAGTAATGCAATGGATTATAAAACCACGACCATCGGTGCAGCCATGACCATGGGGGTACCCATTACTGAATATGACCGGGTTAACTTCAGCCTGGGTGCGGAACATCTGGGTGTCAATTTGTATGGCGATTATGCGCCACAGCGTTATGTCGAATTTGTCAAGAAATATGGTAAAAATAACTGGATATTGAAAGGTACCGTGGGCTGGGGACGTAACACCACAGACAGTTCATTATGGCCTACTCGCGGTTACGTAATGAATGCTAATATTGACAGTGGGTTACCTGGCGGAGATTTACAATATTACAGTTTAAGTCATGATCAGCGCTGGTATTTTCCATTAAGTAAAAATATTACTTTAATGCTGTACGGCCAGCTCGGTTATGCAGATGGTTATGGTAAAACCAAAGATCTGCCATTTATGTATGCTTTTAATGGCGGTGGTTTGGGATCAGTACGTGGTTATGAGTCCGGCACATTAGGTCCGAAATACTTTAACCAGTATAGTGGCGGTGACTACAGCAGTGATGCCAGTAGTTACGGCGGTAATTATATTGCTACCGCCACCGCAGAGCTGTTGTTTCCGTTTCCGGGTGTTAAAGATCAGCATACTGTCCGCCTTAGCATGTTTGCAGATGCCGGTAGTGTATGGGATAACAAAACCTATGATTATACTAATGAAAAAAACCCTTATGGAGACACCAAAAAACATAAATCAAGTATTGGTAATGAAGCACGTTACTCCGTAGGTTTAGCCGTTACCTGGTTATCGCCCATGGGACCACTGAAATTCAGTTATGCTTATCCGATTCATAAAAAACCGGAAGATCAGTTACAACGCTTCCAGTTCCAGTTAGGTACTACGTTCTAATCTCTATCAGATAAGGACAAATTATGCTTAAAAAAATTGTTTTAACATTTGCAGCTACTGTGCTTGCCTGTTCTGTTTCCTGGGCTGAAAGCATACAAAAACTTGGCTTTATTGATACTGGCCGGGTCTATCAGCAATCAGTTCAGGCTCAGTCTATTCAGAAAGATCTTGATAAAGAATTTGCGCCCATGCAGAGAAAGCTGCAAGCCATGCAGGCAGAAGGTCTGAAATTAAAAGAAGCAATTGAGTCAGGAAAAGTGCCGGCAGCAGAACGTGAAGCAAAAGTAAAACAAATGTTGCAAATGGATGAGCAATATAAAGAAGCTGCTGTAAAACTGGCTGAAGATTACAATCTGCGTCGTAATGAAGAATTTGCCTCACTCCAGCAGAATGCGAATAAAGTCATCATTGAAATGGCACGAAAAGAGGGTTATGACCTTATCATTCAGGATGCCATATTTGTCAACAGTAAATTTGACATTACTGATGCCGTTATCAAAGCATTAAACGCACAAAAACAGTAGGCAGAATTATATGGCTGTAAACCCAATAACCGCAGCCGCTCTAGTTGAACAACTGGGCGGACAATTGCGTGGCAGTGATGTCATTGTTACCAGAATCACTTCATTACAACAGGCACAGGCAAACGATATCAGCTTTCTCAGTAATCCCCGCTTGCGTGCAGAGGCATTGGCCAGCAAGGCTGGAGTACTGATAGTTACCGAAAAATCTGCTGAAGTTTTAACAGATCGTACACTGATAATTACTGATGATCCTTATCTTTACTTTGCCCGTGTTGCCCGTTTATTTCATCCTCGTATTCAGGCCAAAGCAGCTATTCATCCCACTGCAGTAATTGCGTCGTCCGCACAAATTGCGGCCAGTTGTGAAATTGGCGCTCATGTTGTTATTGGTGAACGCTGCATCATTAATGAAAATACACGTATCCTCGCTGGTGCTGTTATAGAAGATGACTGCACAGTGGGTAGTGATTGCATTATTCATGCTAATGTAACTATTTATTCCGGTTGCAAACTGGGTAACCGGGTAGAACTGCATTCCGGCTGTGTGATTGGTGCTGATGGGTTTGGTTTTGCATGGGATAAACAAAAAAATGAATGGTTTAAAATTGTTCAGACCGGCTGTGTGATTCTTGGCGATGATGTTGAAATCGGCGCCAATACTACAATCGATCGTGGAGCTATTGAAAATACCATTATAGAAAATGATGCCAAAATTGATAATCAGGTGATGATTGGTCATAACGGCAAAATTGGTGCTCATGTTGCTATTGTAGCCTGTACCGGCATTGCCGGTAGTACAGAAGTTGGTGCTTATTCCGTTATCGGCGGTGCAGCAATGATTGGCGGTCATTTAAACATTCCGCCGAAAACAACGATTGGTGCCGCTACAGCTGTCAGCCACAGCATTAAGGAAAGCGGATACTATGCTTCTATCTTTCCATTACAAAAACATAGTGACTGGGTAAAAAATGCCGCCCATATCCGTCATTTACATGAAATGAATCAAAAAATAAAAGCTTTGGAACATCAATTAGCCGAGTTGAACGGCAATTCATCAAACCAACAGGATTAAAGCAATGGATTGGTCTTTACCTTTAGATATTCGTACCCTGCAGAAATTATTACCTCATCGTTATCCGTTTTTATTGATTGATCGCGTTATCGCTTATGACAGTGAAGCCATGACCCTGAGTGCAATTAAAAATGTTACCGCTAATGAACCTTTCTTTCTGGGGCATTTCCCGGATTTTCCAGTTATGCCTGGTGTGCTGATTATTGAAGCTATGGCACAGGCATGCGGGACATTATCCATTTTAAGTCATGGTGGTCGTGATAATGATGAGATTTATTTTTTTGTTGGCATTGATAATGCCCGTTTCAAGCGTCAGGTTGTTCCCGGCGATCAGTTGAAATTCGAAGTTGAATTATTGGCAAACAAACGTGATATCGGTAAATTTAAGGCCGTCGCATTGGTTGACAATCAGATTGCCGCTGAGGCCGAAATCATGTGTGCCAAACGCAAGGTAGAAAAATAAAGAAATTCACAGAACTGAAACATTAATCAAAGCTGATTAAACTAGTCGCTAACCACGACAGCAGGAAATATACATGACGCAGATTCATCCCACAGCCATTATTGATCCCAAAGCCGAACTCGATAGTAGCGTATCTGTGGGTGCTTATAGCATTATTGGTGCAAATGTGCAGATTGGAGCCAATACCGATATCGGACCGCATGTTGTTATTGATGGGCATACTACCATTGGTGAAAGTAATCGGATTTTTCAGTTTGCTTCATTAGGGGCAATTCCGCAGGATAAAAAATACCGTGGCGAACCAACAAGACTGATTATTGGTAACCATAACACCATCCGTGAATTTACCACCTTCAATACAGGTACCGTTACCGGTATTGGTGAAACTCGTATAGGTGATGATAACTGGATAATGGCTTATGTTCATCTGGCTCATGACTGTGTTGTTGGTAATCACACTGTTTTTGCTAACAATGCTTCGCTTGCCGGACATGTAGTTATTGGAGACTATGTGATACTGGGCGGTTTCTCTCTTGTGCATCAATTTTGTCAAATTGGCGATTATGCCATGACAGCTTTTGCCGCTGGTGTGCATAAAGATGTACCGCCGTATGTTATGGCTGCCGGTTATCGCGCTGAGCCAGCCGGGCTAAACACAGAAGGTTTGCGCCGTCACCAATTTACATCAGAACAAATTGCCAATATCAAACGTCTGTATAAAATTCTTTATCGTCAGGGATTGGGGTATGCTGATGCCAAAGCCAGAATTATTGCCGAAGCAGATTCCGCACCTGAGTTACAAGTGTTCAAAGAGTTTTTTGCACAATCAACACGTGGTATTATTCGGTAAATCAGACGAAATACAACAGGTAGATAATCAACAATTAGTCTACCTGTTTTACTTTGCAAGGTAGAAATCCGCATACAGATATTTAATAGATTGATTATTTAATATTCTAAAAAAATTTTACATGCAATTTAAAACTCAATACTATCTGAATTTTATTGGTCATTTTTAATAAATTCCTGAGAAAAATCTACTAAATTTGTTTTAATTAATAGTATTAAAATAACAATAACCTATTAAAAAAGGGCTTTCCTTGACAGAAAGAAAGCCCATTTAACAAAGTTATATTGTGATATTAATTCACGATTTATCTTCTGTAACAAAGCCAACTTTTACCAGACCTGCATCTCGCGCAGCAGCCAGTGCATGGGCAACATGATCATAAGCGACATGTTTATCAGCGGCTATAGCCAGCACCAGATCCGGATCTGCCTGAGCCTTGAGATGTAAATCATTTTGCAATTGAGTTAGCGAAAGTGTTTGTTCGCCTAATTTATACTGTCCGTCAGCACCTATTGATAAACGTAACGGAGATTTTGGCTCAGTCTGCTCTGTAGGATTAGCAGTAGTAGGTAAAGTTAATGGAATAGAATGAGTTAATACTGGCATCGTAATCATAAATACAATCAAGAGTACCAACATTACATCAACCAGCGGCGTTACATTAATATCAGCTGATTCCTGTACCTCATCATCACTGAAATGACCGAATGCCATTACTTAATCCCCATTATTTAATAATTGTGCATGTAAGTCATGAGCAAAGCCATCAAGATCACGACCTAAATTTTTCTTGCTGCGTACCAGACCGTTGTAAAACAATAAAGCCGGAATAGCTGCAAATAAACCAATGGCAGTAGAAATCAGAGCCTCACCAATGGGGCCGGCTACAGCAGCAATACTCATCTGTCCGCTATGCCCAATATTAATCAAAGCATGATAAATACCCCATACAGTACCAAATAATCCGATAAATGGAGCACTTGAGCTAATTGAAGCCAATACAGTCAGCCCACTCTCATAGTGGCGCATAATTTGCTCCATACTATTACGAATCTGGCTGGTAAGATAGCGGTTGAAAGGCATGGCTGCCGCCAAAGAATGATTAGCTTTATCATGATAAAGCTTACTTGCATGCAATGCATCACGTGTCAGTAAAGCTACCGGCGATTGATTGTCAGCCAGCTCATGTTGCAACTGAGCCAAATTCTCAGCAGTCGCAAAGCAGTTTAAAGCTGTGCGATTGTCCCGCCTAGCACACCATAAACTCCAGCAACGAACTAAAGCTATGATCCAGGTTACAATGCTCATCAAAACAAGAATGGCCAGAACCGTTAGCAAAATCCAACCACTTTGAGCATAAATTGAAGCAATATTACCATCCATAAGAATAATTACCTTCAAAGTTAATAATAATTTAATAAAATCATTTAAAATACAATAATCACATTACTTTATCGTTAATTTATATCAATTTGGTAGTTTGAAATTTATATTAAAATGATATTTATAAGGGATTGGAATACCACCACGCGTAGCTGGTTTAAAACGATACCTCAGTATTGCCTGTTTAGCAGCCCGGTCAAGACGTCTATGACCACTACTTTTACTTATAGTGACATCAAGTGGTTTTCCGTCTGCAGCTACTGAAACACTTACACCCACTACACCTTCTTCCCCGTTATTCAACGAATCTGGGGGATAAGTTGGTCTTAATGCAGCCAGATAACCTCCTTGATATTCTTTTGGCACAACTAAGCTACCACCAGACTGATCACTGTTGTTTTTACCATTTGCAGATTTGGAATCTGATTTTCCGCCAGTATTTGCAGAAATAGCATCTGGAACATTGTTGCTAGGTGCAGGCGCTATTGGCGATGATTTTGCTACTGCAGGTATAAGCTTTGGCTCATCCTCTTTGGGTGAAGCAACTTTGAATTTACTTTGTACTTTGTTGGTTGCTACAGGTTTTATTTGTACTTTTTCCGGTTGCACTTTTTTAACCGGCGCTTTTACCGTCTGTTTATGCACAACAGGTTGTTGAGATTCAGGTTGTTGAGAAGCATTATCAGCAACCGGACCGGCCTGATCTGAGCTTATACCTAAATCAACAAATTTAAGTGATTGTATATTATTATCAATTTCAACTTGCTGCGCATGAAGTGCTATTGCCCCGAATAGAGCAGCATGCATACCGAGCACAAGAATAACAATAAAAAAATTGACTTTACGTTGGTTTTCCATATCATTTCATGATAATAGAAACCATTATTATTTGCAATATAACTTAACACTAAAACATAAGACTGCGTTAATCAGTGAGATTGAGCAATTTATAAGCTCGGTAAAGCGTAAACAGATCGAATTTAAAGCTTAATTAATATACGTATATACAACCATCAAAATAATATGATTATGACTTTGTTCCATACTTCATATTTAGTACAAAATAAAATATAAGATTAATTAAGGCTGAAAGTTATCTGATTATCGGAATTAATCAGAATTATAATTATTAGTTAAAGGTAATAGAAAAATTGCTTTAACTACTATAGATATATCTGTATCTCTAGTTTGGTTAATACTATCCTGACAAAATCACAACATAAAAATTAGCGGCAGACTAAAGCTGGAAAAATAAATATAGAAGAACGCATCTATATAATATAGAGATCATGGAGTACAAGATAAAAGTTAAATTAATTATTTGATGGATATATTCTAACAACAAAAAAGCTTACTGGAGTTTTATATAGAAACGATAGCCTTAAATATATCTAAATTAGATTTGGTTTAATCAATAAAGCCAGAGTCGAAGTAGTCCACAATAGTTTGAAGTGAATATATGAAGAAACTAAATACAAATACAAGGATAGTCATCTAGTCACAAGTAGAAGGAATAGAGGGTATAAACAAGTCAACATCCCAATCGGCAGATAGTGGAGTCAAATAAAACCGCAAAGACTGAGTCAAAGGCGCCAAAAATAAACTTAGTAAAAACAGTTGAATGAGGAGGAAGTCAAAAATAAATGCAAGCAGGAGTTGACAGGGGATTAGTGGAGGCGTATAGTTCGCCTTCTTCGCTGATGACGCGACACGAAACAAACGCACAGTTTAAAGTAGAACGCAGTCGAAAGCAACGCTCTTTAACAGAACAGATTACCGATAAGTGTGAGTGCCA
>NZ_JACFQM010000046.1:0-251 GCF_016101465.1 Snodgrassella sp. M0110
GTGAAAGTAGGACACCGCCAGACTCCCTATAGAAGAACCCGGTTGATTAGTCAGCCGGGTTTCTTACTTTGAGTACTGAGAAGTACCACAGAAGAAAAAACAATAACGCAGCAGCCAAACGGCTGCTGTTGCTGTATCTAGGTCAGAGAGGGGAAGGACTGCTGACGCAGTGCTTCGTAGAGGACGATGGCGGCGGCGTTGGAGAGGTTTAGTGAGCGGATGTGCTCTGACTGCGGAATTCGCAGACACTG
>NZ_JACFQM010000047.1:0-247 GCF_016101465.1 Snodgrassella sp. M0110
TACCTGAAAGTATTGTAGTGCAGTCCGGTTTCTCTGTCTAAATACTGTCCCTGATACCTCAGGTTCTGTTGTATCTCTGTATGAGCAATCTCTTGTATCGGTTTGCCCCACAGCTGGTATGAGCATTCCCACACAATTTCACCGGCTTCATCCGTCAGCTCTTCCGGCATGCCGTTCAGGTCGGTATGGAAGTAGTAGATGTGTTGTTCCTGATTACCGTTTCTGTCTATCCGCGCCAGCGGTTCAT
>NZ_JACFQM010000006.1:0-117250 GCF_016101465.1 Snodgrassella sp. M0110
TGGCACTCACACTTATCGGTAATCTGTTCTGTTAAAGAGCGTTGCTTTCGACTGCGTTCTACTTTAAACTGTGCGTTTGTTTCGTATCGCGTCATCAGCGAAGAAGGCGAACTATACGCCTCCACTAATCCCCTGTCAACTCCTGTCTGCATTTATTTTTGACTTTCTTCTCATTCAACTGTTTTTACTAAGTTTATTTTTGGTGCCTTTGACTCAGTCTTTGCGGTTTTATTTGACTCCGCTATCTGCCGATAGGGATGTTGACTTGTTTATAGCCTCTATTTCCTTCTACTTTTGATTAGATGACAGTACTATTTATCATGGTCTTTTTTGAGTTTAGCATTTTCATAGTATTCTTTTTTAAATCTCAATAATGCTATTTGCTTTTTTAATGTTTCCATGGTGTCGAGCAGCTTTTGTTCTTGCTGGCTAATTATATTCAGCCGCTGATCCAGTGTTTTGTCTCCTTGCAAACAGAGCTCTACATAGTGTTGAACATCTTTTATGGACATATTGGCATTGCGTAAACACTCGATTAATTTTGCCCATTGTAAATCTGCATCTGAAAAAAATCTTTTGTCATGCTGATCTCTCTGTAAGAACGGGAATAGATTAAGGGAATCGTAATAGCGCAGAGTATGTGCTGATAATCCAAGAATTTGGGCCGCTTCGGTTACAGAATATTTAGGTTTGAGGCTTAACTGTCCATTATTGGCTATTGATAAAATACAATCCTGTAAATCCACCATTTTTCACCTCTTTAGTTTTATAAATCAACAAAATATAACAGTTAGTAAAGACGGGATATTAAGCTTGACTTCGAGTTACTCTAATTATTACATTTAATGCCTATTAAATGAATAAAATCTGAAAGAATGGGAATATGAACCTAAATAATATTAGAAATTTTTGTATTATTGCTCATATTGATCATGGTAAATCTACGCTGGCTGACAGGTTAATTGAAATGACAAAAACGGTCAGCGAAAGAGAAATGAAAGAGCAATTATTAGATAATATGGAGCTTGAAAGAGAGCGCGGTATTACTATTAAGCTCCAGACTGTGCGTATGTACTATCAAGCCGAAGATCAAGCTGAGTATGAACTTAATTTGATTGATACGCCCGGTCATACTGACTTTGCCTATGAAGTTTCCCGCAGTTTAGCCGCTTGTGAAGGGGCATTATTGGTGATTGATGCCACACAGGGAGTGCAGGCTCAGACTATTGCTAATTTAAAATTAGCGCAGGAACAGAATTTAACGATTATTCCGGTTATCAATAAAATTGATATGCCAAATGCGGATGTAGAACGTGTTACCAAAGAGCTCGAAGAGCTGGATGGGATTAATCTAGACAATATTATATTGGCTTCGGCCAGAACAGGGGCCGGAGTCGATAATATTCTGAATGCTATTGTTAAAGAAATACCGGCACCTAGTGGTGAGCAGGATCGTCCTCTTCAGGCTTTAATTTTTGATTCGCATTACGATATGTATCGTGGTGTGGTTCTGCATGTCCGTATCTTCAATGGTTCGGTGACTACTGGTCAGAAAATTAAAATGATCAAAAGTGAACTGGAGTTTGAAGCATTACAGATTGGTGTATTTTTGCCTGAAATGAGGTCTGTTGAAACGCTTGTTGCGGGCGAGGTAGGCTATATTTCTACTAATATAAAGGTGGTGTCCAATGTAAAGGTTGGTGATACATTAATTGATATTAATGCGCCAGACACTCCGCCCGTACCCGGATATAAAGATGTTAAACCCATGGTATATGCAGGCTTGTTTCCTATTAAAAATGAGGAACAGGAAAAGCTGCGCGATGCGATAGAAAAACTGGCTCTGAATGATTCGGCCTTTATTTATCAACAGGAAAATTCTCTGGCACTTGGCAGTGGCTTTCGATGTGGCTTTCTAGGCATTTTGCACATGGAAATTATTCAGGAAAGACTAGAACGGGAACATGGTATTGAAATTATTTCTACGTTTCCCAGTGTTGAGTACCGGGTAACGCTTACGAATGGCCAGGTAATAACGGTAAATAATCCGACATTGTTACCGAGTTTTGAAAAAATAGCTTCCATTGAAGAACCTTTTATTGAGTCAGCCATTATTATTCCTGTGGAAAATATTGGCGAAATTATGAATCTGTGCCAGGAAAAGCGAGGTATATTTGTTGATATGACCTACCTCAATAATAAAATGGCGGAACTATTTTTTAAGCTGCCGATTTCTGAAATTGCCTATACTTTTTTCAATTCACTAAAATCCATCACGCATGGTTATGCTTCAGTTGATTACCGCGACAGATGTTATATTGCGTCTGATCTTGTGAAAATGGATATCTGGCTGAATGATGAAATAGTAGATGCATTTTCATTTATTTTACCGCGCAGCAGTAGTTATGAACGCGGTAAGCAAATAGCTCTGAAAATGAAGCATGTGATTCCGCGTAAGTTATATCCCATGCCAGTTCAGTCTGTGGTTGAAAACAGAGTTATTGCGCGTGAGGATATTCCGCCCTTACGCAAAAGCGTAACCGGAAAAGGATATTCCGGCTCTCTATCCAAAAAGAGAAAAATTGCTAAAAATATAAAAGATAATAAAGTCAGACAACGTAAATTTGGCGGTGTAGATATTCCTCAAGCTGCATTCCATGCGGTGCTGGATATTAGCTGATAAATGTTTATTTCTATCAATTTAAAACTAAGAGGGTATGCTTTTTCTATATCCTCTTAGTTTTTCTACAGCTATTGAAATAATACTTTGAGTATTAACTGTTTCAGCTTACATTTTTTGTACCTGGATTTCTTTCAGAAGGTTATATACGACAAAATTATTAATGGTTATATACCAGATAGATATAGCTTATGAAATGAAAACATCACTGGCAATCTGTTATATTTATTAGGAATTATTGACAACTAAAAGCAAAATAAATTGTCATGAATCAATCAAATAGAGTTCATTGAATATCGTAGTACAACTTTTAATATATCCTATCATTCCAGTCAGAAATCTATTTTAGAACAATATCAAAAAATAAATTCTCATAATGCAAAAAAACTCTGCTCGATAATTTAACTGAGTTAATTATTTAATCAGCTGTTCGTCATTAAGATGGTTTTAAGAAGTAGAGCAATCTTTTCCATTGTGGTCACGCATCAGCTCAAAATCATGACTCAGTGCAAAATTTGTTGCACTCAAGGCCTGCGATTTTATTAACACACTCCATAATATTGTTTGTTTTATAAAAAGAATTGTTATTTTATACATTATAAATGATAATGATTATTATTACTTTAATAAGGTACTCATTTAATGAAACCGTGTAATAACAGTCCTGCTTTTCGACTTTGGCAACTCACCTTTAAAAATAAAATTTTAATTATTTTATCTTGTTTATTTTCAGTTTTAAGTGTTGCTACTGCTTTTATCCCTTTTATTTCGGTTTATTATATTGTTTACGAATTAATAATGAGTTTAGCTAATAAGGACGTATTAAATAACGGGCTTATTATTCATTATGGTTGGCTGGCTTTTATTGCGGCTGCATTGTCGCTATTTTTTAATTTCCTTGCACTCTGCTTCTCGCATATTGCTGCGTTTAAAACGCTTTACTATTTGAAATATAATTTCGTTCGGTATTTATCATATTTACCATTAGGATTTTATACTGAACATTCGAGTGGAGAGTTACGAAAAATCGTTGATGATGATATTGAAAAGATAGAAATTTTTATTGCTCATCAACTCCCTGATATGGTTGGTTCGTTTGCGACTCCGATTATCATTTTAATTATTTTAGCTGTTTTTGACTGGCGTTTAGGGTTGGCAACGCTAGTACCCATTATTTTGGCTTATATTGTTTTGATAAGCGGCTACTGTCGTAAAGATATTAAAAACCATATGCAGGAGTTTCAAAATCGACTCATTGATATGAGTAATGCTTCAGTTGAATATATTCGTGGTATTGCTGTTGTAAAAGCTTTCAATCAAACTTTTTTCTCATTTAAACGCTTTTATGAGTCAATCAAAGCGTATCAAGTATTTTGCCTTAAGTTTACTGATTGTTTTAAATATCATATGGCATTTTTTCTACTGATATTAAATAACATCTATCTTTTTATTCTCCCGGTAATAATTTTCTTACTCGGTTCTGTAGATAATTATGCAAATTTTATCTTAGCTTCTATTTTTTATTTAATTTTTTCACTGGCATTACCAGCGCCTTTTTTAAAACTGATGTATGTTTCTCAAGGCCTTCAAAAAGCAGTTAAAAGCGTTGAAAATATGGATAGCGTTTTAAACGTAAAACCTTTAGCTGAACCCGAATCCGGTTTAGAAGTAAATCGTTATGATATTGGTTTTAATGATGTTACCTTTGCCTACAATAAGATTCAGGGTAGTGAGGCTTCAGAGAATAATGCGCTAAGTCACATTTCGTTTACGGCAAAACAAGGAACAACTACTGCTCTGGTTGGGCTTTCCGGCAGTGGTAAAAGTACAGTTTCATTGCTTATTCCTCGCTTCTTTGATCCTGATGAAGGTTCGATAACGATTGGTGGTGTAGATATTAAGCAAATGAAAAGTGAGTATTTATTGTCGTTAGTGAGTTTTGTGTTTCAGGATGTTTTTCTCTTTAAACAAACTATTTTAGATAATATTAAAATCGGCAAACCCGATGCCCGGTTAGATGAAGTTATTGCCGCCTCTAAAGCTGCACAATGTCACGAATTTATTGAAAAGCTGCCAGACGGCTATCAGTCGGTAATAGGTACTAAAGGACTGCATCTTTCAGGCGGTGAAATGCAACGTTTAGCAATCGCCCGCGCATTATTAAAAAACTCACCTATTTTAATTCTTGATGAAGCCACTTCTTTTGCTGATCCTGAAAATGAATACAAAATTCAGCTTGCCTTGAAAGTTTTGATGCAGGGTAAAACCGTTATTATGATTGCTCATCGTTTATCAACAATAAAAGATGCAAATCAAATTGTGGTATTAGATAAAGGTCGAATTGTTGAAAAAGGAACGCATGAGCAGCTAATCGATAAGCATCATACCTATTACAAAATGTGGCAATACTATAAGCAAACATTAAATTGGCAAATGTATCAGTCTGGTCAAGATGATGAGGTGGCATATGTTTAAAAAATTATTGATGTTGTCTGATGCAGAGAATAAAAATCTTAATCAAGCTATTATCGCCTGTATCATCTCTAATTTGACATTAATGTTACCGTTTGTCATTTTATTACAGATAATTATCCTGCTAATTAAGCCATTAACTGACCAAATTCCTGTAAATATAAATTACTTATGGATTATGGCGGGAGCAGGCGTAGTTTCAGCCTTATTATTCTTATTTTGTTATAAAAGAGAATATGAAAAAACTTATGCTAATGCTGTTAGTCAGGCAGCCAATACCCGAATTGAAGTTGCTGAAAAAATCCGCAAACTACCGCTTAGTTTTTTCAACCGAAAAGATCTTTCTGAACTTACGGCTAATATTATGGGTGATTGTGCCGTTATTGAGAACATGCTTAGCCATGTGATACCCCAATTAATCGGTTATTCAATCAGCAGCCTGATAACTTGTTGTTTATTGGCATTTTATGATTGGCGGATGGCTGGTGCTATTTTTTGTACTCTGCCGATTTCTATTATTATTGTTGTTATTGGTAAAAGACTTGAACAAAAATTTGGTGAAAAACATGTTCAGGCTAAATTAATTGTTTCCGACGAAGTTCAGGAATATCTGGATGGTATTAAAATCATCAAAGGTTACGGAATAAGTGGTAAAAAATTCCAACGTCTGGATAAAGCCCTAAAAAAAATGATGTGGGCATCAATTAAATTTGAAGGAATAGGAGGAATTATTGTCACTTTGTCTACTATGACATTACAAGTCGGTTTAGGCATAGTGGTTTTACTCGGTGTTTCGCTGATGGTTTCTGGCAGCTTAGATCCAATTACTTTTATTGCCTTTGTTATTATCAGTTCACGAATTTATAGCCCTCTGATTTCTATTTTGACATTATTACCCGAGCTGTTTTATATGCTTGTTTCCATCGATAGAATGAGAAGTTTACAATCTGAGTCTATTATGGAAGGAAAAGAAGATGTGACTTTTGCTAATCATACTATCAATATTGATCATGTTAATTTTTCCTACAATCAAATAAACGTTATTAATAATTTAAGCTGCACTATTCCGGAAGGAAAAATGACAGCATTAGTTGGACCATCAGGTAGTGGTAAAAGTACTTTATTACAATTGATTGCGCGCTTTTGGGATGTAAATTCGGGGAGGATTACCATTGGTAATCTCGATATTAAGCAAATTGACCCTGAAACCTTGATGCATTCAATGGCTTTTGTTTTCCAACAGGTGGTATTGTTTGATGATACGATTATGAACAATATTCGCATCGGAAGGCATAATGCGTCTGATGAAGAAGTCAAACTTGCCGCTAAAATAGCCAGATGTGATGAACTAATTGCCCGATTACCTGATGGCTGGAATACCTTAATAGGTGAAAACGGCAGTAAATTATCGGGCGGCGAAAGGCAACGAATCTCAATTGCCAGAGCATTATTAAAAAATGCTCCTATTATTTTGCTTGATGAGGCTACCGCCTCATTGGATCCTGAAAATGAGATTTATATTCAGGAAGCAATCGCCAGTCTGGTCAAAGACAGGACTGTAATCGTTATTGCTCATCGTTTAAAAACGATTATCGGTGCGGATAATATTATTGTTCTGGATAAAGGCTCAATTGCGGAACAAGGTAATTATCAAGACTTGATGGACAATAATGGTTTATTTACTAAGCTTTATAGTTTTCAAAAACAAGCATTATCTGTTAATTATTGATTAATTATTTTTCTCATAATTATCGGTATATGCTATAGCGACATCACTGATAAGAAACAGGCGCAGGTTGCAGTCATTCATTTAACGGGGAAATACCATGTTTTATTTATCTGATGCTGAGCTGGATAAACTATTACTCGATGATATCGCTTATGGTGATTTAACCACCCGTGCTTTAGGTTTTGGCCGGCAGGCTGGAAAAATGACATTCTGTCGCCAGAAAGCTGGCAGGGTTAGTGGTGTGGCCATTGCGGCCAGGCTATTGCAGAAGCTTGGGCTGGAAGTAGTGATACAAGAACAAGATGGTACTGATGTTAATGCTGAAACCGTGCTGTTAACCGCTTTTGGTCAAGCTGAAAATCTGCATCAGGGCTGGAAGGTGACACAGAATGTACTGGAATGGTGCAGTGGTGTAGCACAATATATGGCGCAAATGCTGGCAAGCGCACATGAGATTAATCCGCTGGTACAAATTGCCTGCACGCGTAAGAGTATTCCCGGTACGAAATCTCTGGCTATTGCGGCTGTAATAGATGGCGGAGGAATATTACATCGTGCCGGCACAGCTGAGTCTGTTTTGCTGTTTGCCAATCACCGCCATTTTTATGAGCAGCCGGATGATTGGGCTGCTATGGTAACGCGTTTAAAGTATGCTGCGCCGGAAAAGAAAATTATTGTCGAAGCAGATAATATCGAAGAGGCTTTTGCAGCACTGGTAGCACAGGCAGATATTGTACAGCTGGATAAGTTTACGCCGGAAGAATTTGCAATGGTGTTAGCAAAACAGCAAATATTAGCGCCAATGAGTTTATTGTCTGCTGCCGGTGGCGTTACTTTATTAAATATAGCGGAATATGTTCGTGCGGGAGCGCAATTACTGGTTACCTCTGCGCCCTATTATGCCCCGCCGGCAGATATTAAAGTGAAATTGCAACCTGTTTAATGCTAATTTGTGTTTTAAATGATTAGCTGATGGTTTACTGCATAGTATTGGCGACGACATTAACTATGGTTGATGGAATAGTTATAAATAATAGTGCATCAACCATAGTTAATTCTAAGTAACTAATTATCTGCTTTACTTATCCAGACCCTGCTGCACCATATGCGCCGCTCTGATTACTGCTCTGGCTTTATTTTGAGTTTCCTGCCATTCCAGCTCTTCATCTGAATCAAAGACGATACCGCCACCACTTTGTACATATAGTGTATTGTTTCTGACAACACCAGTACGAATAGCGATACATAAATCCATATCTCCGGAAAAACTCAAATAACCGGCTGCTCCGCCATAAACACCGCGTTTGTTTGGCTCCAGTTCTTCGATGATTTCCAGAGCACGCACTTTTGGTGCGCCTGAAAGCGTACCAGCCGGAAAGGTGGCAGCCAGTACATCCAGATTCGATGTTCCATCCTGTAATTCACCTTCAACATTGGATACCAGATGCATTACATGAGAATAGCGTTCGATAATCATTTTATCGGTAACTTTTACCTGACCGATTTTACTAATGCGTCCGACATCATTGCGTCCAAGATCAATTAACATGACATGCTCGGCCACTTCTTTAGGATCATTTATCAGATCCTGTGCCAGTGCCTGATCTTCGTCTGGTGTTCTGCCCCGAGGACGCGTCCCGGCAATAGGACGTACTGTAACGCTGCTTTGTTCACGTCTTACCAGAATTTCCGGAGAAGACCCTACCACATAGAAGTCGTCAAAATGATAATAAAATAAATAAGGGGAAGGATTCAAAGTACGCAGAGCACGGTACAGACTCAATGGATTATCGTAAAAAGGCATGCTGAGGCGCTGACTGGGGACAACCTGCATACAATCGCCATTGAGAATGTACTCTTTTACTTGTTTAACATAATTTTTATATTGTTCTTCGCCAGTTTCTGTCACTGGCTCAGTTAATTCACTGCCAAGTGACAATGGCAACTGCACACTCTGACGCAGCGCGGTGCGTAACTCTTCTAAACGTGCTCTGGCCTGCTGATAACCATCTTTTTTACTGGTATCGGCATAAACAATCAGATAAATTTTGCCTGATAAATTATCCACAACCGCCAGCTCTAATGAAAGCAGCAGAAAAATATCGGGCACTCCAATCGGATTAGGTTTGTCTGCCTGCTTCAGCCGGTGGGCTATCTGTTCAAAGTGATAAATGGTTTCATATCCGAAATAACCTACCAATCCGCCTGTAAATCTTGGCAGGTCAGGAATATCAGGAGTTTTATATCTGTTCTGAAATGTTTTAATGAATTCCAGCGGATTACCCTGATGCGTTTCTATTAGCTGATTTTTCTGGTATACCCTTGTGTTTTGTCCGGATATTTTAATATAGGTATCACAGGGCAAACCGATAAAAGAATATCGACCAAAACGCTCACCATTTACTACCGACTCCAGCAAATAGCTGAATGGTTTATTTGCCAGTTTCAGGTAAAGTGATAATGGTGTATCCATATCTGCCAGCACTTCCTGTACTAATGGAATATGAGTATAGCCGGCAGTCATTTGTTGCTGATATTCAGCTAAAGTGATCATGATTTATGCTTGGTGTTGTTTAAAAGGTGTGGTTTCTGATTGGAAATTTTTACAAATAGTACTATTTTCCTTTTCAATATCATAACTTAAATCCGCTTTAAAAGCATTTATCAGATGTATACCTGAAGTAATGGAATGGTCTCTGACTCTGCAACTCATTTCCGTATTATCAATGGTATTGCTTATTCCATAAGCAATTACCTTTCTTTTAACTATATACTATCCAGAATTTTCCAGTCGATTTTTAACTCATATAAGCTAATAAAAAAGCTGCTTAGTGTAGCTAAGCAGCTTTTTAAAACAGACCCGTTTAGTCTTCGGCAGGCATTTCACCATCAGTATCATCCAACTGCCCTTCGGTATTCTGAGCAGTGATGCCTACTTTATTGCGAATTTTAAGATTAATTTCGTCGGCTATTTCCTGATTATCTTTCAACCATTGACGTACATTGTCTTTACCCTGACCTATTTTGCTGCCATTGTAGCTGTACCATGCACCTGATTTTTCAACAATGCCTAGCTTAACGCCGATATCAATCAACTCACCTTCCCAGCTGATACCTTCGCCATACAAAATATCGAACTCAGCCTGTTTAAATGGCGGAGCTACTTTGTTTTTGATTACTTTAACGCGTGTTTCATTACCAATAACATCATCACCTTTTTTAATCTGGCCGGTTTTACGGATATCCAGACGTACAGATGAGTAGAATTTCAGTGCATTACCACCAGTAGTGGTTTCAGGATTACCAAACATGACACCGATTTTCATACGAATCTGATTAATGAAAATAACCAGAGTATTGGTTTTTTTGATGTTACCAGTTAGTTTACGCAAAGCCTGACTCATCAGACGGGCCTGCAAGCCGACATGACTGTCACCCATTTCGCCCTCAATTTCAGCCTTGGGTACCAGAGCTGCAACCGAGTCAACAACAACCATGTCCACCCCGCCACTGCGAACCAGCATGTCACAAATTTCCAGAGCCTGTTCGCCGGTGTCAGGTTGTGATACCAGTAATTCTTCAACTTTTACCCCAAGTTTACGGGCGTAAATCGGGTCAAAGGCATTCTCGGCATCGATAAATGCACATACACCACCATCTTTCTGACACTGTGCTATGGCTTCCAAACACAGCGTGGTTTTACCGGAAGATTCCGGTCCGTAGATTTCTACGATACGACCACGTGGTAAACCACCCACACCCAGAGCCAGATCCAGTCCGAGTGAGCCGGTAGAGATTACTTCGAGATTTTCATCGGTATGGCTGCCATCCATTTTCATGATGGAACCTTTACCAAAATTCTTTTCTATCTGCGCCAGTGCCGCAGCCAAAGCCTTGCTTTTTTCATCTGACATATTGATATGCTCGCTTGTACTGTATGATTAACTTAATAAAGTTAATTATCGCATAAGCCTATGATTAGATGTTTAGCAAAAGCTTATTTATGCTATCTATTTGAATTATACGATTTTGTTATTTGTTACTGAGTAGTGGAATGCCCGTCTGCAAAAGGTTATACAAAGCTGTAATGACTTCATTCAAATGCTAATTTACGAATTTTTATTTAATTTTAGCCAGATAGCAGTCAAGTTTATAACGGGTTGATAAAGATGATACACTATTGGTTTACATTAGTGACTATTTTGTCACGATAACCATAACATCAATGATTGCCATCTGCCGTTATGGTGCTTTTCTAAAAATAATGATATTTGAACAGTCATCTATTCTATCCAATTCGTAACAGTTGTATGTATTTGCAGACAACAACTGGAGGTTGTCAAAATGAATGCTTTTGCCAGCCTGGGTTTATCTCAGGAAATTGTTTCTGCGCTAACAGAACAGGGTTATCACGAACCTACACCTATACAGTATGCGGCTATTCCGAAAGCACTGGCAGGTATGGACTTACTTGCTGCCGCACAAACAGGCACAGGAAAAACTGCAGCCTTTATGCTGCCCAGTCTGGAAAGACTGAAACGCTATGCCAATACCAGTACATCTCCGGCAATGCATCCTGTGCGTATGCTGGTACTGACACCAACCCGTGAGCTGGCTGACCAGATTGATCAGAATGTACAGAGTTATCTGAAAAATCTTTCTTTACGTCAGACTGTGCTGTTTGGCGGGATGAATATGGAGATTCAGAAACAGGATTTACGTCAGGGCTGCGAGATTGTTATTGCCACAGTAGGACGTTTGCTTGACCACGTACAACAAAAGAATATCCAGCTAAACAAAGTAGAAATTGTGGTTCTGGATGAAGCAGACCGAATGCTCGATATGGGCTTTATTGACGATATCCGCAAAATCATGCAAATGCTGCCATCACAGCGTCAGACTTTACTGTTTTCAGCAACTTTTGCACCGGCCATTCAGCGGCTCGCTCAGGATTTTATGCATAATCCGGAAAAAATTCAGGTAGCGGCACAAAATACCACTTCTGCCAATGTGGAACAGCATATTATTGCACTGGATAACGGACGCAAGCGTTCACTTCTGCAGCGGCTGATCTGTGATCTGAACATGAATCAGGTAATTGTATTCTGTAATACTAAGCAAAGTGTTGATCAGGTTAATCGCGAATTGAACCGCCGCGGGATAAGTGCACAAGCCATTCATGGCGATAAATCCCAGCAAACACGTCTGGAAACACTGGCACAATTCAAGGAAGGCAGTTTGCGTGTTCTGGTGGCCACGGATGTAGCGGCACGCGGTCTGGATATTGCTGAACTTCCGTTTGTCATCAATTATGAACTACCTTTGAATGCCGAAGATTACGTACATCGTATCGGACGTACCGGTCGTGCCGGCGCTGAAGGGGTAGCTATTTCCCTGATGGATGAGCAGGAACAAAAAGTATTTAATGCAATAAAAGAATTAACTCAGAATAACCTGCAAATTGAACGCATTGAAGGCTTTGAACCGCGCTGGTGGGAACAGGCACCCGCTGAAAATAAAGCGTCACAGACTTCTTCGGTTAAAGTTGAGAGTGATAAACCGCGTCAACGCGAACGAGCAGCTAAAGCCAATCAGGCTAATGCAAATAATCAGACAGGCAGAACTCAGGATAGTAATGACGTAAGTGTCAGTTGTCAGCAAATTCCGGGACGTGCGCGCCGTTTCAGCCGTCATAATCATCCGCAATGCGCTCTGCTTCAGCCGGATTATGGTGTACGTAAAACCAAAATCAGCCTTTAATTTTTGCGATTAATTATTTGAAATAGCTATTGTTTTAACAATAGCTATTTTTGTTTGTATTAAAATTAAGAAAATAGTTGGGAATTAGTCCAACTACCGGTATAATACCGCGCTGTGGCGGGTCTCCCCGCATGGTTATTTAGGACAACGGGTCAGGTGCGGAAGCAAGCAGCCCATCTTAAAGCGACCAGTGCCGGGGGTTTGGCTCGCCACCTTCATTTCTAAATTTTCTGTATATTCCTCATTTTTTCCCATTATTATCAAATAATTATTGTATTTAATCTGTCACCTTGCTAATCTGCTTTAATTATATTGTGACAAAGGTTTGTACAATGAACCGCCGCTTTATTTCATATATCTTCATAGTATTACTATCTGTATATTCAACAAGTAGCAGTCTGGCAGAAGAAATAAAATTAAATTATGGTGTAGTGGAGCTGAGTGCACAGGCGTCGCAAACCGTTACCCGGGATGAAATGGTGCTGGTATTAAAGATTCAGCAACAGGGAGCGGACAGACAACAGATCAGCAATAAAGTTACCAGTCAACTGAATCAGATTCTGGCTAATGCACACCGGCATGCTGATTTTAATACCACACAATTAACGCGTGCGGTTGAGCCAAAATTTGATTATCAAAAAGATAAACGCATCGATAATGGCTGGCAAGACAGTGCTCTGATACAGATTAAAAGTACAAATTTAGTGGCTTTAAATCAGTTCGCTACTACAGTACAGCGTCTGGCAACCATTGAAGCTATAAATTATCAGGTTGCGGATACAACACTGAAAAACTATGAAACAAAATTAACCCGACAGGCCATTGCCCGTTTTCAGGAGCGTGCAACACAAATTACTCACGAACTAGGCGGTCATGGATACAAAATAGTGAATATAAATTTAGGCAATAGCCAGCCTACCCAGAATTATGCAGCCTATGCTCAACCTATGATGCTAAGCCGTACAGCCGGTTCTGCTCCGGTTCAGGATATTGCAGCCGGTGAAACTCGCCTCACATTAAACATTAATGGAAAAATTCAGATAACCGGACTACCTGAATAAAAAAACAGTCACTCTTACTTAAATTAATTCAATACCTATATGAATTCTGAACAATAATCTGGATAAAAGAAAAGCCAGCTTAAAAAAGCTGGCTTTCTTATTAACTGGCACGCCCACGGGGAATCGAACCCCGGTTACCGCCGTGAAAGGGCGATGTCCTAACCGCTAGACGATGGGCGCGGAAACTTGGTGCACCCGGAGCGATTCGAACGCCCGACCCTCTGGTTCGTAGCCAGATACTCTATCCAACTGAGCTACGGGTGCGAGAAAGATGTGCAGTATAGGTAACATCGGCATTACTGTCAAGACCAGTCATAATTAAAAAATAGCAATATTAAGCAATATACTGTTTTATCGACAGATAAATTCATATTTAAATTCTGAAGACCTGTATAGATAGTGTTTATATAAATTCATTAAACTTCTTAGTATAAAGGCATTATTCTATAACCTGTATTTTAGTATAAAATGACTATTTTTTAAGCGTTAGTTATTTGCGTCATGAGTATTGTTACCAACGATGACGCCGCTGCATTTGCCGAGCTGGCAGCGGTTTTTTGTACGCTGCCTCTGCCTGTTGCCATAGTCGATCTTGAAACCACCGGTGGCCATTTCGCTCAGGACCGGATTACTGAAATTGCTATTTTACGTTTTCATCAGGGTTGTATCAGCCGACATCAATGGCTGGTTAATCCGCAGCAACCCATCAGCGATTTTATTACTAAGTTAACAGGTATCAGCAACGAAATGGTGCAGGATGCACCGAGCTTTACCGACATTGCAGGTGAGCTTCTACCTTTACTGCGCGGGCACCTTCTGGTCGCACATAATAGTCGCTTTGATTACACTTTTTTGCGTCATGCTTTTGCACGCAATAATATTAATTTTGCAGCACCAACACTTGATACAGTCCCCTTTTCACGCAAATTATACCCGCAGCATTTTAAACATAATCTGGATGCCATTATTGCGCGTTTCGAAATTGATCTGAACGCAGCCGACCGCCATCGTGCCATGGGTGACGTTCTTGCTTTAACTGAGTTTTTACAGCGCAGCTTGCATGAGCAAGATAATGCCCGTTGGCAGTCTCAGTGGCGAACAATGATTAAACCAGGTTATTTCCCTGCATGGCTTAAACCTGAATTACGTCAGCAATTATATGCATTGCCAGACAGCTCCGGGCTTCTGTTACAACATACTCCGAATCAGCCTGAATCTTTAATGATAGTGGAACGGGCTTTTACCGATATATGTATACAGTTTCAGCGCCAAAATACACAAAGCTACTGGAAAAATACTACAGAAATTAATTTTATTCCCGCAGTCAGCTCTTTGCATGCATTATGGCTATATGGTTACTATCAGTTACACCCACAAACACAGACACATTTATCCAAATCTTCCTCACCTGCTAACTGGTATACAGTTTCTTTTGTAGCCAATCAGCGCGGACAATTACAAGCAAGAGTTATTCGGCTGCAGGAAGAAATATTGCGACATCCGCCTTACGGATTATTTGCTCATCCGCGTGCAGCAAAACGTGCATTATCTGACTGGGCACGCCGCTATGATCTGTGCCCAGCGGTACTGGATATTCTGCCGCAAAGCATCAGCACTCATGAGCCTTGTCCGAAACAGGCTGCTCATTTATGTGATGGTCACTGTCGTAAAGAAACAGCTATGGATGAACAAAATGACAAAGTTATGCAATATGCGCCATTGTTACCGGTTTGCGACTGGGGCAAATGGCATCAGATACGTGTTACTGAAACAGATGCCGTAACTGATACGAATGTGACGATTGAGGCTCAGGCAGGCTGTATCCGGCTGGATGACCTGCACTGGTATTTTCATCCTCTTTTACCTAAACTACTTAAACAGCGATTGAAAAAACCGGAAAATATCGAATTTATACGCTAATTAAAATAAAAATCAGGCTGTAGCAAAAATTTTGCTACAGCCTGATTTTTTAATGCATTAAACCCTAATCAGGATTTACTCTGTTGTAGATCAACTGATTTTTCTGTTGGCCCACCGTCACGTGTAGTATTTTTGCTTTTAGGATGTGTCAGCTGCTCGTGGCTATGTATCACGTTAGGACCGATACGATCAGGTACCTGATCCGGCATGCCGTTAATTGGGATGACGGCCGCTTGCATCACATCAGTATAAGGCAAGGTCGAATCCGCATCTGTTTGCGGATTTTTATTTTCTGAACTGGTCATAAATGCCAAAGTGACACTTTTATCAGCACGTTTCTGTAGCAGTTCCTGCAAAGTATTTTTTTCCATCAATTGCTTTGCATCAATATTAAGTTGTTGCAATACTTTTTCATAGCAGCGGTTTAACTCATCTACAGCACTGGCCGTATGAATAAAATGCTGGTCTACCTGTTGACGATAACTGTCAAAACTGGCTTTAACTGACTGATATTGCTGATTCTGACTACTGTGCCGCAATAACAGCCACATCAACCCCATACCAAGCACCAAACCGATTATGGCAGCAATTAATACATACAACCAAACCTGACCATTCATGCTGTTTTCCTTTTCCTGTTGAATATCATATCTGACATCAGCCCCATGCAGATTACTTTATCATTATGGTTAGCATAGCATAACGTATTCCGGATTATTATTGATTAAAGATTTAACTGTTTTATGCAATTTTATCTGAATATATTCAAAATTGAATCATAAGATGATATACAGTATCCGGCCAGTAATAACACCAGTAAACTAAAAATTGCCGCAATCAAATCGTCCAGCATAATACCGAACCCGCCGTGTACCCGGGCGTCAAACCAACGAATAGGCCATGGTTTTACGGCATCGAAGAAACGGAAAATAACAAAAGCAGCCAGCCACCATATCCAGCCTGCCGGGATACAAAATAAAATCAGCATCATAGCAGCAATTTCATCCCAGACGATGCCTCCATAATCCTGCCGGCGCAATGCTTGTTCAGTATAATCACAAATAAATATACCAACCAGAAACAGCAACAAAGCAAAAATGATATTCAGCCACAGGGGTAATCCCAGCATAAGCCATAATGCAGCCAATGGAATGGCTGGTAGCGTCCCGAATGTTCCGGGTGCTTTCGGCGCTAATCCCGTACCAAAACCAAAACCCAGCCAGCATACCGGATGCCGGCACAACCAGCGCCAGGTAGGTGTTACCGGTGCTGTAGTCAAATCTTGTTCAGCCAAAATGGTCAAATCCTTGTTTAGATAAGCTGATAATATTGCCCGCATTATCTTTTAACTGCAATAGTCCTGATGCAGTAATAGCACCAATCCGTGTTACCGGTGTAACAGTAGTCTGAGCTGCTGTTAAAATTGCTTCACGTTTTACAGGAGGTGCAGTAAACACCAGTTCATAATCATCACCTCCGGCCAGCATCCATTGCCTTAATTGCTGCTCATCATCAGATATCTGCCGTAAAGTCTGTAAGCCGGGAATAGCATCGACATTCAACTGTGCACCCACCTTACTCGCAGCCAGAATATGTCCGATATCCTGAGCCAGACCATCAGAAATATCCTGCGCAGCATGCGCAAGGGAGAGCAGCTGTCTTCCTAGTGCAACCCGCGGTTCCGGACGCAGACGTTTCTGTTCACACGTCTTATATACATCTACGGGTAATTTTACTTTTCCCCAGTGCATATCCAATGCAGCGGCAGCCAACCCCAACTGACCGGACACCCAGATATCATCACCGATTTTTGCAACATCACGCCGCAAAGCCTGTCCTCTAGGTGTTTCACCAATAATATTAACATTAAATATCCAGTTACCTTTAGTGGTATCACCACCAATCAGTGTTACCCCAAAGCGCGCAGCAAGAGCAAACAAAGCATCACAAAACGCTGCTAACCATTCCTTATTTAGCTCAGGCAGCGCCACACTAAGCAATACCCAGCGCGGACTGGCTCCCATAGCGGCCATATCCGACAAATTAACAGCCAATATTTTATGCGCCAGATCCCCCGGGGCAACATCCGGAAAAAAATGTGTTCCGCCTATCAGCATATCAGTACTGAAATGCAGATCATAGCCACTACGAGGTCTTATAATAGCGGCATCATCCCCAATACCCAGAATAAGTTGCTCATCCTGCTGCAGACGATGTAAATATTGACGAATAAAATCAAATTCATTCACGATAGACAGACTTTAGAATACAAATCAGATTCAGATTTTAAGATGTCTGCCTGAATCTTTCCAGAAAAGTCTATTACCATAATCAGGCAGAGTTTATTGCCTTATCTAAAGATATCATTGCTTAGATTTAAAATAAATTTCTCCAATAATTAAAAAGTTATACAATCAATTCTAGATAAATCCATACAATAAATATATATGAATAAAACATTAAACAACGATTTAACTGCCATCCATGAGCTTTTAGAAAATACTTTTCATCAATCTATCGACTTTCTAAACAACCTCGACAGTATGCCAACATGTTGCCAATTAACTCAGCAACAGCAAAATAGTTTGCCGCAACTGAATCTACCCGAACAAGGTTATGGCGGATTAGCGGCCTTAAATCAATTTAATACTCAGTTTAAAGAGTTTATTGTTGCTTCAGGCGGTCCCAGATATTGGGGGTATGTAACCGGAGGCAGTACACCGGCTGCAATAATAGGCGATATTCTGGCCACTATTTACGATCAGAATACTCAGGCTATCAGCGGCGAGGGGGATGTATCTGCACATATTGAAATTCACACAACTGATTTATTACTGGATTTATTCAATCTGCCAAGGGAATTTACCGGCGGATTTGTCACCGGCACGACCATGGCAAATTTTTCTGCGCTGGCTGTGGCCAGACAATGGTATGGCACTCAGTTTAAACAGGATATTGCTGCGGATGGTTTAATAAATCTGTCACTGCCAGTTATCTCGGCTACCCCTCATTCATCAGTATTAAAATCATTGGCTATGCTTGGTTTAGGCAGAAATAACTTAATTACCATTCCTACTCTTTCAAATCAGCGTGAAGCCATTAACGTAGCCGAATTAAAACTGTTTATTGAAGATCGTTTCAAACATCAGCCATTTATTCTGGTTTTAAATGCGGGCACAGCCAATACAGCTGATTTTGATGCTATTGCGGAAATTATGGATTTGAAGCATAGCTATAACTGTTGGATACATATTGATGCCGCCTTTGGAGCATTTGCCGCCTGCTCTTCACACTATCCGCATTTACTTAATGGTTGGGAAATGGCTGACAGCATTGCCATAGATTGCCATAAATGGTTAAACGTACCTTATGAAAATGCCTGCTTTTTTATACGAAAAGAGCATTTCAGCTTACAGTTTAACCAGTTTAAAAACAGCAGCGCTCCATATCTGGAAAATCAACTGGAAAATTTTAACTTTATGAATATCTTGCCGGAAAATTCCAGAAGACTAAAAGCATTACCAGTATTGTTCAGCCTGTTAGCCTATGGCAGAGAAGGGTATCGGTATATTGTGGATAATTCTATTGAGCTGGCTCAAGAATTTGGTAACTATATACGTAAAAGCAGCCATTTTGAATTATTGGCTGAAGTACGTTTAAATATTGTCTGCTTTAAAGTTACTGCTGCATGCGATACCGCTGAATTTCTGCAAAGATTAAATAAAACCGGTCTTGTATTTATGACACCAACCACTTTTAATCATGAAAAAGGTATACGTGCAGCATTTGTAAACTGGCGAACTACTATTGAAGATATTAAATTAGTATGTTCATTAATTGAAAACATGATCAATAGTAAATAACTTTTAAGAAGTAAAATATTAATCATACATATTGATTAAAGCTATACATAATTTATTATTCAAGCTATATAGATAGTTTTATCCTTTTTAGAATTTATAAATATTTACTCTGATTAAGTGATTATATTATTATTTTTTAAGAATTTTTTATACTATTCATTTATCAGTTTTTAGGAATGCCATGACCTAATTGTTTAAAACAACTATTTGCTATGTATGAACTTTCTAGGGAATACCAGTTTTTCTCCTTTCTAAATATCTTTATAGCAATTAGTTAAAACACTCAGGATTAGAATTCATATTTCATTTTACAGAATTAGATTAATAGTTACAGTTGTTCGTAATAAATATAAAATTTTAATAATTCTTATATTTATTATTCAATTAACTTTATATTTAACTATAAATAGATATGCCCAACATACTTATATTAGGAGCCAGATCACCAGCCAGCCTGACATGGGCTCGATTACTGGCTAAGGCTGGTTATCGGGTGCATATGGCTGATAGCATGAGTTATGCGTTAAGCCGTTACAGCAGATATATAGTGAGTTATACCCGTCTTCCTCTACCTAAATCTCAAACCGGTTTGTGGCTGGAGGAGCTTATAAAATTACTGACACAAGAAAAAATTCATACAATTATTCCAAATTGCGAAGAGGTATTTTATCTGGCTTCAGCCAATGACCTCATTCAACAGATTCACCCTTGCCAGCTATTCACCAGTTCCATTTCACTACTAACGCAATTACATCATAAAGGCTTTTTTGCTCAACTAACACAAAACTGGCCTGTTTCAAGTCCTGATACTCTTTTACTAACTAATCAGGCAGAGTTTACCTTATTTAAACAACAACAATTTTCCGCCGATAAACAATGGGTTTTTAAGCCAGCATTTTCACGTTTTGCTACCCAGACACTAATTTGTCCGCATACTATCAACTACAATCAGCTTCAGGCATCACCACAACAACCCTGGGTTGCACAGAAATATATATCGGGGAAAGAATACTGCAGTTACAGTATTATCAGACATGGTGAAGTGATTGCTCATAGCTGTTATCATCCAAAATACCGGATTGGTAAAGGTGCCGGAATATACTTCAATCCAGCACAACATCTTGAAATACGTGAATTTGTTGAATACTTCGCTGCGCAAACCCATTATCACGGTCAAGTGGGATTTGATTTTATTCAAGACGCGTCAGGTAAAATATTTGTACTGGAATGCAATCCCCGCGCCACAAGTGGTATTCATTTCATGACTGCTCTGTCACAGACAATACAAACTTCTATTGTCCAAACAATACTAAATCTGGGCATGAATTCATCTGTCACTTTAGATGAAATGAGCTTTAATTCTCCCCAAATGCATAGTTTATCTATGCTATTAACACCCCAGCAATGGCGATTTTGGAAAAACCCAACTTTCTGGCATGACTATAAAGAGGCTCAGGATATTGTATGGGAAAAAGGCGATACCCTGCCCTATTGGACACAATTTACGACTACAACAGAACTACTTTTGCGCGCTATACAACTGCATATCACCCCATTAGCAGCTACAACCGCAGATATTGAGTGGGATGGTATGCCCATCGTCTTCAATTAATTTTTTATTTCATTATGCAAAATAAACTTTCACTAAATTCATCTCAACACAAGCAGGATTTTGTAGAAGTATTATGTACACAAGGCAATCACTTTGTTAATAATGCTCCTTTTCAAGTCACCAGCACTGAGATTAATAACGAAAAAGTCCCTGTTATCTGGAATACCAGCAACAACCCGCAAACAAGCTGGATAGCCAGTTTACTCAACAGCTATGGACCTTATGCGCGCGCCGAACTGGAATTAATTCATACTCCAAAATATCTGCGACTATTTTTTGCCGGATTATCCTATATTGCACAGTTATCAATGCAGATGAGTGGCTTGGGTAGTGGTATTTTTCTGGATCACTGGTTTTTAGCGACTAATATCTATCCCAGCAATCGTACTGCCAATGATATTTTGCTGGCAGTAAAAAATTTAATAAAAGAGGCTGCTGATAAAAATCTTAATAATTTACCTATTATCATCCGTTCATTGACACCAATATTTCATGCCGACATGATCAATGAGCTGCAACAAAATGGTTTCTTATTGATTCCAACACGACAAGTATGGATTGCAAGCAATCTACATGAACCCAGCTGGCGCCGGCATGCAGATGTGAAAAGGGATCTTCGTTTGGAAAAAAAATATACCTCTCAGTCGGAATGGGTGGCAGGTACAGATTTCTCTGATGATGATTTTGAACGAGCTTTATTTTTTTATAATCAACTGTACCGAAAAAAATATCCACCATATAATCCAGACTATTCTGTAGATTTCTTTAAAACGGCAGTACAGACAGGTTTTATACAATTTTATGGTTTACGGTTAGTGAACCACTCAGACACTTCATCAAAAAATCCTTTAAGCGGGTTTGTTGGTCTTACTCGACGTGAAAATCAATTTGCAACTCTCATACTCGGATATGATTTGGAGCTGCCCATACAATATGGACTTTATCGTCGATTGATGCTGAAAGCTTTTTTAGAAACGGAAAAACATCGCGGTATATTGCACTGTAGTGCTGGCGCAGGAAATTTTAAAGCACAACGAGGTGCTCAGTTTTATCCTGAATTCGCTGCTATATGGATGCAGCATTTGCCGGGCTACCGCCAGAGCATATTTAAAACTTTGAATAAGATCATTAATACTTTTATTACTCCTTATGCAACTAAAAAACAGTTTTAACTCAACCAAATCACCTTCTGAAACTGTTAAAACAGACGACGCTACTTTAATTATAGATCGGATCGTTTGCAGACCTCGCTCATGCGAAAAATTTTGCAGTTAAAAGAGCGGGAGAAGCTAAAGTATATTTTTTGACGTATCTGAATAGATGGGAAATTGGATTAAAAGTACTTCTATTGTTTAAACAGAATATAAAAAATCGACTAAATTTAGGCAGTTTAACAGCTAAGGATGAATATGATGATAATAAAACTCAAGAATGTCCAGATGGATTCATATACTTTTCAAATTTTATATAATATTTAAAAGATGAAGCACAATATTCAAAAGACGATATTTATAATTCTAAGTTAATTCTAGAAATATTATGGAATAGCGGAATACCTGCAATAGCAAGTTGTGATTTTGAAGAAAAATTACCCAAAATTGGTGGTTATAAAAATTTAGATATTCCCTGGTAATCTAAAATATATATTTATTAAAATAATTTTTACATGAAAATTAGCTAAAGAAATATCAATTCATTTTAATTGCTAAAATATATTTTTGTCCTTCTTTCTCTGCCCATCTGATGGGTACATCATCCATAAAAAAGGTTTAAACCAAGTCATTCTTTCAGCTTTAAAGAGCGGATGTACAAAAATCTGAGCATCTAAAGCCGGTAAAGTAATTTCTTTCCTGTATGCCTAATATACTGTTATTATTTCTTTATCAAAAATCTTTTATTTCTTTTTCTTTCATAGAATATCTATATAAATAAAATTCAACTGTAAATTAAGGCAACAGACCGCTTAACTCTCCCAGAAACCAGTTTACCCGTGGATCAGGCGTAGGACGGGTAACAGCAAAATGATTTACTATATTAGTCGCCTGCTGTGCCAGTAATGGCACCAGTTCACCTGTACGAACATAAGGCTCAGCCATATCTTGTGATAAAAAACCAAGATGGCTGCCTGCAAGAATAAACAATAATGTTGCCCGCTCTTTATCTGCAGTAGCCGTAGTTACTCCGGCAGAAAAGCCGGCATTAGCCGGAAAATCAGCATAGGTACGTTTTACCCAATGATATTCTTCAGCAAGCTGATTTAACGTTAAATCCTTTACTTTTGCAGCCGGATGTTCTGCATGACAATAAACATGCTCACGCTGCTCGAAAACTATCTGATATTGCAAATTTTTCAGCAGACTATAGTAATAGCCAATACCAAAATCCATCTGATTATTGGCAATAGCGGTTTCGATATCATGTGGCGCACAAATATCAATAGTCAAACGCAGCTCCGGATAATGCTGATAGGCACTGGCAATGACCTGATTAAAAATACGCTGAAAATCAGGTGGTAAATACTCAACTAAGCCAATTCGCAACTTACCGGAAAGCACAGAACGATGCCATTTAATATTCTGTACTTCCCGATGAAACTCAGATGTTGCCTGTAAAAGTAATGTACAAGCTTCATATAATTGATGTCCGGCTTTAGTCAGCCCAAAACCGGAACGACCGCGCCGGCATAATATCACGCCCAGACTTTCTTCCAGATGCGCCAAATGCATACTGATTGCCGATTGTGACATATTCAGCCGTTTCTGTGCAGCAGTCACACCTTGACATTCAACAATGGCCACAAATGCCTGTAAAGCCTTCAAATCATGTTTAATCAAGGTATGCAACATCACTATTTCCCCATATCAGAAATCAGCTCAAAACCGGAATAGATACGTCATCATCACAGGCGGCAGACAGCACCTGATTTAAGACCGCAAAAAATTCACTGCCATCCCGTGCTGAAAGCCATTGACCGTTCTTGCAGGCAAAATGATAACCGCCACTTTTTGCCGCTATCCATAATTCCTGAGTGGCAGCATGCCGGTTTACAATAATCTGCTCTCCGCTTTCCGCTTCAATTGTGAGTACATTTCCGCCAGCTTCACAATCGAGATCCCAACCGCCTTCATCTATTTTTTCCTCAATATAGCCAAACAAATCATCACTATATTGCAAAAATTCACTTTCGGTCATCTTACTTACCATACCCCTGTATTTTATTACATTCAAACTGTTATCTTGCCATATAATATGTTTAAATCCTAGTTTTATCCGTTCTGGCAGTACAGCTGTTCACTGCCAGCTTAACTACAATAGGTCAGATTAATGTTTCGTTTCTTCTTTTTAACTGTAATTGCAACCAGTTGTTTAGCGGCCTGTGGTTATAAAGGTGATCTTTATTTGCCAAAAGAGGGAGATAAAGCTAAATACGGACCTGTACAAACCGGACTGACTATTGATCCGATTGATCAGAAAAATTTACCTAAACATGACTAATTCCCTGAAATGTGAACAAGTACCCTACTCTGTACTGGCTGCACAGTATGGTACACCATTATATGTTTATAGCCAGAAAGCAATGACAGATGCTTTTAATCTTTATCAGCAGGCTTTTGCCGATTTAAAACCTTTAATATGTTACGCAGTCAAAGCTAATGGAAATTTATCTATTCTGCGCTATTTTGCCAGTCTGGGCTGTGGTTTTGATATCGTTTCAGGCGGGGAATTAGAACGGGTGTTACTGGCTGGCGGAGCTGCCGACAAGGTCATCTTTTCCGGGGTGGGCAAAAGCAGTGCTGAAATTGAATTTGCCCTGAAAAACAATATTCGCTGTTTTAATGTTGAATCACTGGCTGAGCTGGAACGTATTAATAGTATTGCCCAGCGTCTGAATAAAATTGCTCCGGTATCATTGCGTATTAATCCTGATGTTGATGCTCATACCCATCCGTATATTTCTACTGGGTTAAAAGCCAATAAATTCGGAATTGCCAGTCAGGATGCATTAACAGCATATCAGCTTGCGGCTACATTACCGCACTTAAAAATTACAGGAATTGACTGCCATATTGGATCACAACTCACTGATTTATCACCCTTAATCGAAGCATTACAACGATTATTGGTACTAGTAGACAAACTAGACGAACTGGGAATTCAGATAGAGCATATTGATTTGGGTGGTGGCATAGGTATTGTTTATCAAAACGAAAATGTGCCTGATCTGAATGCTTATGCAGCAGCAGTCAGCAAATTGTTATCCGGGCGTAATCTGCCATTAATACTCGAGCCCGGGCGCAGTCTGATTGGTAATACCGGCAGTTTGCTCACTACAGTTGAATACATTAAACAAGGTGAAGAAAAGAACTTTGTGATTGTTGATGCGGCCATGAATGATCTGATGCGGCCTTCACTATATCAGGCCTATCACAACATTATTAACGCCAGTCCGACAACAGCAGATAAATTTGTTGCTGATGTCGTCGGACCAATTTGCGAAACCGGAGATTTTCTGGCTAAAGACCGAACCATTGCAGCTAAAGCAGGTGATTTACTGTTAATACAAAGTGCCGGAGCATATGCTTCCAGTATGGCAAGTAACTATAACACTCGCTGTCGTGCCGCTGAGGTATTGGTTAATGGTACAGAACATCATCTTATTCGTCAGCGAGAAACAATTGACAGTCTGTTGGCTACCGAAACAGCATGCTTATGAATAACCCATGCTTATTGTAATAATGAAGTACAAGTATAGCGTTATCTATCAGTATTTTTGCACAGACGCTATACTAATTTTATGTTACTCATTGAAAAGCTTTTCAGATATTGAATATTCTCCGGCTGATATTACGCTTTATAAGTACGATATAAAATTCGTTGCATTATCCAAACTAAAATTAAAAATAAATTTTAAAATCAAATAAGATAAATATATTTTAACAATTAAGCAAATATCATCTAAAAAGGTCAGATTTATGCCTTGGAAATTTTCCCGACGTGCGCAAAATTTAAAAAGCTCAACCATCAGAGAAATCCTTAAAGTCACCGAACAAGCAGATGTTATTTCATTTGCTGGCGGCTTACCGGCACCAGATACATTTCCATTATCAGAAATCAAAGATGCAGCTAATGCCTTACTGGAAAACCAGGATATTTATGGTGCACTACAATATGGACCAAGTGAAGGCTATACACCTTTACGGCAATGGATAGCTAATTATTTATCTGAACGTGATCATGTATCTGTCAATAGTGATGAAGTTCTGATAGTAACTGGTTCACAGCAAGCATTGGATTTAATCGGGAAAGCACTAATTGATACTAACGATAAAGTACTGGTAGAAACTCCGACTTATCTTGGGGCATTACAATCCTTTAATCAATACAATCCCGAATATATAGCTATTGCCAGTGATAATGAAGGCTTAATTCCTGAAACTATTGATAATGAACTGGCAAGCTCTGCAAAATTTCTATATAGCATTCCAAACTTTCAAAACCCTACCGGACGTCGGTTACCATTACACCGACGACAGGCTTTAGCCACAAAAGCAAAACAGAATAATTTATTGCTGATTGAAGATGACCCTTATGGCGATTTGGATTATCAGGGTCAGCGCCTGCCTGCTTTATATACGCTGGCACCAGAAAACACTGTTTATTTAGGTTCTTTTTCCAAAATTTTAGCGCCGGGGCTCCGCTTAGGATATCTAGTTGCGAATAAGCAATTCATCAGTAAACTACTTCCGCTAAAACAGGCTTCTGATTTACATACCCCTAGCCTGACCCAGTACATTGCTTATCAGGTTCTTAGTAAAAATAATTTTCTCAATCATCATATTCCGAAAATCCGCCAGCTCTATAATGCCCGCTGCCAGTATATGTTGCAATCATTAGCACAGTATATGCCTAAAGAAGTTAGCTGGAATCAACCTGAAGGAGGTATGTTTATCTGGGTTGAATTACCTGAATATATTAATGCTACTGAATTACTCAAAGAAGCCATTGCTCAGAAAATAGTTTTTGCTCCCGGTGAAACTTTCTATGTACACGGTGAAAAAAATAATTGTTTAAGGCTGGCTTTTGTAACTGTTTCAGAAGAAAAAATTGATACAGGGATAAAAAAAATGGCAGATATAATTAAACATCACATTCAACAACAATTGCTGTGAAATATTAGCAAACTGCATCAATCTGTTTTTTCCACCACAGCCAATACCTAGTATAGTATTGGTTTTTTTATGGCTTAAACTATTAACTAAATACTCTGCACACCAATTGAAACTGGCTAATAAATTCTGCATTAATGGTAGAATCATTAACCGCAAAATATCCACCTCACCTGTCACAGCACAGATTTTGCCTAAAATTCTGGATTGGTTATTCTAACCTGTTCAATTAGCCGAATTAAGAATAAATAAAAAACGGACTGGATAATATCCAGTCCGTTTTAGTAATTCAATTAATTATTGAACTTTAATTTCAACATCAACACCAGCTGGCAAGTCCAGTTTCATCAATGCATCAGTGGTTTTATCAGTCCAATCGATAATGTCCATCAGACGCAGATGAGTACGAATTTCCAACTGTTCACGTGAAGTTTTATTCACGTGAGGAGAACGCAGCAGATTAAAACGTTCGATTTTGGTTGGCAGAGGAATCGGACCTTTTACCACAGCGCCAGTACGTTTGGCAGTGTCTACGATTTCCTGTGCAGAACGATCAATTAGAGCGTAGTCATAAGCTTTCAGACGAATACGGATTTTCTGGTTTTTCATATCTATATTCTTCCTGATTAAGCGATAACTTTAGCAACCACACCGGCACCAACTGTTCGGCCACCTTCACGAATCGCAAAGCGTAAGCCTTCTTCCATCGCAATCGGATGAATCAGTTCTACGTCTATCGTTACATTCTCTCCCGGCATTACCATTTCCACACCTTCTGCCAGACTTACTGCGCCAGTTACGTCTGTTGTACGGAAATAGAACTGCGGACGGTAGTTCGCAAAGAACGGTGTATGACGACCACCTTCTTCTTTGCTCAGTACGTATACTTCTGCTTTGAATTTGGTGTGCGGAGTGATGCTGCCCGGTTTTGCCAGTACCTGACCACGTTCTACTTCTTCACGTTTGGTACCACGCAGCAATACACCTACGTTATCACCTGCCTGACCCTGATCCAGCAATTTGCGGAACATTTCAACGCCAGTACATGTGGTTTTCTGGGTGTCTTTCAAACCAACGATTTCAATTTCATCACCCACATTGATTACACCGCGTTCTACACGACCGGTAACCACGGTACCACGACCTGAAATTGAGAATACGTCTTCAATCGGCAACAGGAATGGTTTGTCTACTGCACGTTCCGGTGTAGGAATGTAGCTGTCCAGTGCATCTGCCAAAGCCATAATTGAAGCTTCACCAATGTCTGACTGGTCACCTTCCAGTGCTTTCAGAGCTGAACCTTTAATCAAAGGAACATCATCACCCGGGAATTCGTAGCTTGACAACAGGTCACGAATTTCCATTTCTACCAGTTCCAACAACTCTTCGTCGTCTACCATGTCACATTTGTTCATGTAAACGATAATGTAAGGTACACCTACCTGACGAGCTAACAGGATGTGCTCACGGGTTTGTGGCATTGGACCGTCAGCTGCAGAAACCACCAGAATCGCGCCGTCCATCTGGGCAGCACCGGTAATCATGTTTTTCACGTAGTCAGCGTGTCCCGGGCAGTCAACGTGTGCATAGTGACGTTCTGCAGTTTCGTATTCTACGTGTGATGTATTAATGGTAATACCACGGGCTTTTTCTTCCGGGGCATTGTCAATCTGATCATAAGCTTTGGCTGCACCACCAAATTTCTGGGACAGAATGGTACACATTGCAGCAGTCAAAGTGGTTTTACCATGGTCAACGTGACCAATGGTGCCAACGTTTACGTGCGGTTTGCTCCGCTCGAATTTTTCTTTAGCCATGGCTACTTCCTATCTAAAGATGATTAGGTTTATCAATTCTAATGGTGCCCATGGACAGAATTGAACTGTCGGCCTCTCCCTTACCAAGGGAGTGCTCTACCCCTGAGCTACATGGGCGTACGGTAGGTATTTACTTATCTGGAGCGGGTGAAGGGAATCGAACCCTCACCGTAAGCTTGGAAGGCTTCTGCTCTACCATTGAGCTACACCCGCATACTCACTTAAAAAAATTACAAGCAAGACTGGAATTTTGGTGGAGGGAGAAGGATTCGAACCTTCGAAGCTTTCGCAACAGATTTACAGTCTGCCCCCTTTGGCCGCTCGGGAATCCCTCCAAAAGAGAACGGCATGATAATGTTCATTTTCCACTTCGTCAAGTCTATTCAGCATTTTTTTTTGCTTAAAATAGTAATCAACTGTTTCAAATACATTTCATGCCTGGAAAAATTTACTCTTTTTCCGCCATTAGCTGCTGATATTTTGCTTCCAGCTCTTCTTCGCTTTCCGGATGTTCTTCATCAATAATGATACAGTCTACCGGGCAAACTTGCTGGCATTGCGGCTCATCATAATGGCCGACACACTGTGTACAGCGCTCCGGGGTGATTTCATAAATCTCATCACCCTGATAAATAGCGTTGTTTGGGCACTCAGGCTCACATACATCGCAGTTAATGCACTCATCTGTTATCAAGAGTGACATGTTTTTCCTTTATCGTTAAATTTAACTCTAAACCGTTGGGCGCGGATTATAGCACTATTTTGTTTTCTCTCCTGCAATCCGCTCTTTCTCTCTATTCAGCATTAATTTTATGATAAGTCAATAATTCAAAACGACTTATACCTGACTTTCCTTGTTTAAGCACCTCCCAGCCAGCTGGAAGTACAGGTAATGTGTTACTTTCCATGTATACGCGCGCATTCGGAAGCAAATGTAATGAAAGAGCATCCAGTAGTCCATGCCATTGCTGCCAGACATACGGCGGATCGAGAAATACTATGTTAAATTGCTGGTGATTATTTATGAGAAAACTGTGTGCTTCTGTACAGATAAGCTCTATCTGCCCAAAATTCAATTGCTGCACATTACTTTTTATTGCTGCAGCAACCTGACGATTTTTTTCTATCATAGTAACTTTAGCAGCATTTCGTGATGCAGCCTCCAGCCCCATTACCCCGCTACCGGCAAAAAGATCCAGAACTGCCATTCCGGTTAAATCCTGTCCCAGCCAGTTAAACAATCGTTCACGCACGCTATCTGCAGTCGGACGCAGTCCTTCGGCTGCCGGAAATGTTAATTTACGTCCGCGATGAGTACCGCCAATAATGCGTACCTGATTGCGATGCTGATACTGTACTTTTGCCACGTATACTCACTCCGATAAAAAAAGACTTTCAGGCATTCTGAAAGTCTTGATACATCTAATTTCTTAAAGCAGCCTGATTTATTCTTTTGGTGCAGGTGGCTCAATCTGCTCCGTATAACCGCACTCTTTTTGCGGACACACTTTTTCAGTTCCGCGCCGCTTAGTTGTTTTGATAGTCATTATTGGCCAGCCACACTGCGGACAGCTTTCTTTAACCGGCGGATTCCAGACAGCATAATCACAGTCCGGATAGGTATTACAACTGTAAAATAATTTACCATAACGGCTTTTACGCTCAATCAGACTGCCTTTATGACATTTAGGGCACTCAATACCCGTGTCTTTTGGCTTTTCAAGCGGTTCAATATATTTACATTTAGGATAATTGGCACAACCAATAAATTTACCGTAGCGTCCGCGTTTATATACCAGTTGTCCTTCACACTTCGGGCAAACCCGCCCTTCTACAATTGTCGGTTCTTCTGCTGCCTTTGCTGCTTCCTCGGCTGTTTCATTAACATTGCGGGTGTAGTCACATTCCGGATAACCGCTGCATGCAATAAAACGCCCGCGCTTACCAAATTTAATTTGTAATTGATGGGTACCGCATTTAGGACAGATTTCATCCAGATTTTCGGCAGTTAATTCTGCGCGGGGTATATCTTCCTTAGCTTTGATTTCTTTATCAAAGCCTTTCCAGAACTGCTGCATTACAGGTTTCCATTCCCGTTTACCGCCGGCAATGTCATCCAGCTGATTTTCCAGTCTGGCAGTAAAGTTATAATCCACATACTGACCAAAATGTTCGGTCAGAAATTTATTAACCACTTCACCGGTATCAGTGGGCATAAAACGCTTCTGTTCCAGAGTAACGTATTCCCGCTCTTTTAGTGTGGAAATAATACTGGCATAGGTTGATGGACGACCAATACCATACTCTTCTAGTGCTTTAACCAGACTGGCTTCAGAATAACGCGGTGGTGGCTGGGTAAAATGCTGCTCGCCAAAAATCCTGTCAACCGGCAAACTGTCACCCTCATGAAGTTCCGGCAATTTTTTGGCATTCTCATCTTCTTCGTTGTCGTCCACACCCTCTTCATAGACACTGAGGAAACCGGCAAAAGTTTGTACCTGACCGGTTACTCTGAAGATACCTTTACCCACAACAATATCAACACTGGTAGTATCAAAGCGTGCAGGCGCCATCTGACAGGCCACTGCCCGCTGCCATATCATCTGATACAAGCGAAACTGGTCGGCAGTCAGAAATGGTTTTACTGCTTCTGGCGTACGATACACTGAGGTAGGACGAATAGCCTCATGCGCTTCCTGTGCATTTTTAGATTTGGTTTTGTATATTTTGGGCGATGAAGGTAAAAATTCATTACCGATTTTGTTGTCAATATAATGACGTATTTCTGTTACAGCTTCATCTGAGAGACTAACCGAATCGGTACGCATATACGTAATCAGACCCACAGCTCCTTGTCCGACATCCACACCTTCATATAACTGCTGTGCGGTACGCATGGTACGATCAGTTGTCATACTCAGCTTACGTACTGCTTCCTGCTGCATAGTCGAGGTGGTAAATGGAGCCGCAGGATTACGGCTGCGCTTTTTCTTTTCTACGTTAGATACATGTGCTGGTTGACCGGCCAAAGCTGAAACGATACCTTGCTGACGTTCTTCATCAGGAATGTCAAATTGTTCCAGCTTCTGCCCCTGCCAATGGGTTAATTTAGCGGTAAATTTAGTACGTGCTTTATGGCTGTCAAGGTGTACAGTCCAGTATTCCTGTGCAGTAAACTCGCGGATTTCCTCTTCTCGTTCACAAATCATGCGCAATGCTGGGCTTTGTACTCTGCCAGCAGATAAACCACGACGAATTTTTTTCCACAATAAAGGTGATAGATTAAAACCTACCAGATAATCCAGTGCCCGTCTCGTCTGCTGCGCATCTACCAGCGTTTGTGACAATTCACGCGGATGAGCTACTGCATCCAGTACAGCTTTTTTGGTCACTTCATGAAACACTACCCGCTTTGGCTGCAGGTTTTTCAGACCGCGTTTGGATTTCAGTATTTCCTGCAAATGCCATGAGATGGCTTCACCTTCCCTATCCGGGTCGGTAGCCAGATACAATGCATCAGCCTCTTTAGCTGCAGCCACAATTGCATCGAGATGTTTGGCATTACGACTTACTAACTGGTATTTCATAGCAAAGTCATTTTCCGGATCCACTGCACCGCTTTTGGGAACCAGATCACGCACGTGACCGTAGGAAGCGAGAATTTCAAAATCGCTACCTAAATATTTCTTCAGCGTTTTCGCTTTAGATGGAGATTCAACAATCAACAGGTTTTTTGCCATTAGTTCAGGCTCACATTCGTAATTTAAATATTTGTGATATGTTGTTAGTCTGGATTATTCTAATAAATACATTTGAACAATGCAAAAAGCTTTCAGACACGCTGACTGAAAGCTTTCAAGCAACTGTATCGCTTCAGTAACTTACTGCATGACGGCTTCACCATTGAGCGCAGCCATTAATTCATCACCTATCAGCACCGGTAATTCTGAGCGGTGTGCCCATAACACCAGTAAAGCTAATACTTTAGCATGATCCACCGTAATATCTTCGTAAGGTAAGTTCATCAGGGCATTGAGTACAAATTCACGCTGCTCTGGATTAAGAGCACCATTCTGCTCCAGAAAATGTACCAGTCCACGCACTTCAAGCGGAAGCGCATCGAGCTCTTCATTATTATAAATGCGTGATCCAGTGCTATTGCGTAACTTTTCTGCCGGAATTAATGGTTCAAAACGCAAATCGTCCAGACAGGATAAAGCATCGCCGATTTCTTCATCATTAAAACCGACTTCTTCCAACAATACGCCTAAGTCTTTACGCGGTGGAAATGCATCAACGTCTTGAAAGTGCTCAATCAAAAACGCTATTACATCAATCATTTGCTTTCCTCTCAAGATTTAATGCGTTGATAACAACCGCCTGGCAGAGTGGTAATCCAGCCACCAAGCTCCAATGTCACGAGATGAGCATACACATCTGTAGCAGCCATGCCAAGTGCTGTAACTAACATATCCGGATGCATTATGCCGTAACCCAGTCCGTCCAGCACCTGCTGCTCCATCGGGTTAAGTATACAATCTGGTGAATGAACTGATAATGAATCTTCTGAACTATCAGTATTTGTAGATGATTTACTTACATCATCAGTTTGCAGATGAGGACGATTGCTATATGATTGCAAATCTTTTTTTTGCAAGAGGCGTGGACATTCCTGCAAAATATCTTCCAGATTTTCTACTAATTTGGCACCCTGTTTGATTAATGCGTGACAGCCTTTACTTAAAGGGTTATCAATAGAACCCGGTATCGCCATAACTTCCCGCCCCATTTCTCCAGCCAGTCTTGCAGTAATCAATGAGCCCGATTCAGTTGCGGCTTCAACTACCAGCGTACCCTGACTAAGTGCAGCAATCAAGCGGTTACGTCGCGGAAAATTTCCGGGCGAAGGACGAGTAGCCAAGGGAAATTCAGAAATAATACAGCCATGAGCAGCAATTTGTGTGGCTAAATTTTTGTTACGTGCCGGATATACTCTGTCAATACCTGTACCCCAAACTGCCACTGTTGTACCCATCGCCTGCAAAGCACCCTGATGTGCTGCTGTATCTGCGCCACTAGCCATACCTGAAATAATTGTTACACCTTTCTGAGCCAGCGCAGCAGCAAAATCACGAGTAATGCGCATGGCTTGTGGAGTAGCATGCCGACTACCAACAATTGATAAAGCAGGTTGATGCAAACACTGGCTATCACCACGAACAAACAATAATGGTGGCGGCGTCAATCCATTAGTTAACATTGCCGGAAAATCATTATCTACCAGTAATAATAAACGTGCATCAGAATGCGCCTGCTCCCACTCTAAAGCACCTTCTGTTGCCTGTTTAGCTATTTTACTGTGCCAATATTTACCGGCTTGCTGATGATGAAAAAAAGGAGTTACTTCAGCAGCAGATGCACTCAGAGCATTTTGTGCAGAACCAAAATATTTAATTATACGAAGAAAAGTTTCAGCACCAACAAACGGAGTCAATGCCAATTCAATCCAGGCAAGGCGTTCTTGTGTATCCATATTATAGTTTTAGCATTTACTACATTTAATTATGACAAAAGAAATATAAATAAACAATTCCTATTAATTTTATTATCAATTTACTTAATTATTTTCTATTTATCATTCCAATATCATTTAAAAGTGTATCGAATTATTTTGAATCATAATGAAAAATTATTAAATATGTGTGCATTTTAATCTATATATATTCAGATTCAGTATCGAAATATTATGAAACTCAAAATTGTAGCTGATTGAGTTGAAAGACATCAGAATAAAAAACTTATTTTAAATAATGTCTGATTACTTCAGGCAGTAATAAAAATATTGAATTCCTAGGCTGAATAAATTTTTTAAATCTTAGCTGATAATATTGATCTACTTGTTTGGAAAGTCTGCCAGTATTTCGAAGTCTCACCAATTCATACTTTATTCATGAATTTGTGAGTAAAATTAGAAATACATAATTTTTCAATTAAGCTAACAGATATAAGAACTATAAAACACAATAATACCTGTCAATTCAATTATATTTGTAAAATTTATCAAATAAAACACCTGGTTGCTGCTTAAAAACAGAAAGCTTATTTTTATCTAAATCCAGATATAAGCCACAAATTAATGATTAAATAGTCATTATATTGTTTATATCATAACTGTTTAGTTCTTCACTTGATTTGCCGACATTAAAGTTTTTCTAAATAAAAATTATTAGAGAACATATTTTAAGCGTAAAATCAGACATAATTTCTAATAACGCTTTTATTTATTATAAAAAAATATGTTGCACTAAATTCACAATCTTGAAATACAAACTGACACAGTCATAAATTATTTTCGATTAAATTACATTTATTGCTTGAAAATTAACTTTTTTAGTATAAAAATATCAATTCTTTTAAAATATTTACTTTTAAGGAATAAAATGTTTAAAAAACTATTAGCTGTATCATTATTAAGTTTTGCATTAGTTGGTTGTGGTGGTGATGATGGTCCTAAAGTTGATTTTACAACAGTAGAAACTTATACCAGTTCTGTACAAGCAGCTACTGAAAAATTAAGTGATACAGATAAAGCTGCTTTTGCTCGTGCACTTGTTAATGTAACAGCTAAAGCGGCAACTAATCCTGCCAATAATCGCAATGATGCTAAAATAGCTGAAGAACTTAAAAGCAAACTTAATGGTAAAACAGCTAAACAAATTATCAGTGAATATGATAAATAATTTTAACTGATTAGCTCTAAAGCCCGCATCAGCGGGTTTTTTTTATAAATAAATTTAACCTCATTGCTTAATTTATTTATAATACATACCGTTATAAACCCAATTAACATTATTTTAACTCAATTACTTTTGATTATGATAATTTAATTTATTTATAATTTAGTTGATTACAGTTATTTTTTAATTTCCTGAAGAAATTTTATATACTTACGGCAATAGAATAGTACATTTGAGGTGTCTAGTGATTTAGTTAAAACTTAAAGAAGTAAAAAAAGATTTATCAACTAATTACAGATATGTTTATTACTGATTTATTGCATAACTAAGCATATTTTATTTATTCAAGTTATTGTTTTAGCCTTGTAAATAAAGTTAAATCAACTAAAATTTTTAAATATTCCCAATTTAAACTATTTAATTCAATAATTTATAATTATTCATATCTATACATAACTGGATTAGTTTATATCTGTATTTGTACCTTAGATATATAAATATCTGGGCAGATTTGTGAATAGCAACCAGATTGCTTTTTTATAATAAAGATTTAACCCATACACAATAAAAATTAAAATAAAATCAAAAATATTTACTTAAAATACTTATAATTATCATTTATTATCATGAAAAAATAAAAAATAACATTTATTTAATAAAATATTTGAATTACAATGCAATTCTTACAAAATAGTATGGAGTGTACATATTTTGTTTAAAGTCAATGAACTACTAAATAAAAACTTAGTTCCGATTAAAATTCTTTCCACCGGAACTGCTTTACCTCCGGATAGAATTGAGGCAGCAGATCTGGATAAAAAGCTGAACAAACCGGCAGGTTATACGCTGAAACGTTCCGGCATTCTTTATCGTTATCATGCTGACCATCATTTAAAGCAGGCTGATTTAGCGGCAGCAGCCATTAATGATGCGCTAACTCGTTGTAATATTTCAGCAGAATCTATTGATTTACTGATTTCAGCCTGTGCACTTCCTGTCCAGGCCTTACCGTATACAGCAGCACATATTTTAAAAGCCAGCACGTTATCCAACACCATTGCTAACTTTGATGTTAATACCAGTTGTGTAAGTTTTATCAGTGCACTACAGGTAGCAGCAGGTCTGTTAAATACCGGAGCTTATAAGCGCATCGCTATTGTTTCGGCAGATTTAGCATCACGTGGTCTGAACTGGCAGGATGAAGAGTCGTCTTTAATCTTTGGAGACGGCGCTGCTTGTGCCATTGTCGAAAAAGGCGATGGTTGTAGTGGTATTCTTGCCTGTTTATTAGAAACACATACTAATGGCATTGATTTTTGTGAAATCAGTGGTGGCGGTAGCCGTCGGAATATTAAAACCGGCATGGATGAAAATGATTGCCTTTTCCGTATGCAAGGCAAACCACTATTCAGACTGGCATCTGCTTTGATTGAGCCATATTTAGCTCGTTTATTAAATCAGGCTAACTTAACTCTCTCTGATATAGCTACGGTTATTCCTCATCAAGCCAGCCATTTATCACTGGAACATATGCGTAAACGGCTTACTATTCCTAACGAATCGATAATTGATATTTATCGTTTTCGAGGTAATCAGGTAGCCGCATCAATTCCCAGTGCATTGCATGAAGCGGTAATCACCAATCGTTTTAATCCGGGGAAACCAGCTATGCTAATAGGAACTGCTGCAGGGCTAACCCTAGGCGGGATGATTCTGCTGCCATGAAATTTTTAGTGACTGGCGCAACCAGTGGTTTGGGGCGCAATGCAGTAGAATGGTTACTGACACAAGGCCATCAGGTTCATGCCACGGGTCGTAATCAAATAGCGGGAAAAGAGCTGACAACACTCGGTGCACAATTTACTGCACTGGACTTAGTTACCGCAACTGATACGGATTATCTTCAACTTCTTTCTGATTGCGATATTGTCTGGCATTGTGCAGCTTTATCTTCCCCATGGGGAAGATATGAATGGTTTTATCAGGCCAATACCGTTGTTACTGCACGTTTAGCTCAGTTTGCCGGAAAATCTGGTATTAAACGTTTTATTCATATATCAACACCTTCAATTTATTTTGATTTTCAATCTCATCAGAATATTACTGAAGATTATCTTGCTGAACATTTTGCAAATCATTATGCAAATACCAAATATGAAGCAGAAAAACGCATTCAGGAATGCGTAAAGCTTTATCCGGATACTGTTTATTTAATCTTAAGACCACGAGGCATTTTCGGTCCTCATGACAGAGTGATTATTCCCCGTATACTGGCATTATTAAACCGTACCGGAGGTATTTTATATTTGCCTGGTGGCGGTCAGGCTTTTGTAGACCTTACCTTTGTTCTTAACGTCGTTCATGCCTTGTACCTGGCCTCTGATAAGCAGAATATTCAGTCTGGTAATGTTTTTAATATTACCAATCAGCAACCCTGCAAACTTGATGACCTAATTCATTTATTATTAAAAGATCAGTTAAATCTTCACTACAAAACCCGGTCACTACCCTACAGATTATTATATGGCACAGCTGCTTTGCTTGAGGGTATCGCATCATTAACAAACAAAGAACCGGCACTAACCCGTTATAGTGTCGGTACGCTCTATTTTGATATGACTTTAAGTCAGAAAATGGCGATTGAACGTTTAGGTTATCAGCCTCTATATAATATGAATGAAAGTATACATCTGACAGCACAGTGGTTACAGCAAAGCGGGCATGTATAAATGGCCAGAATTACCCCGTTCAAAGCCGGATATTGTACTCATATTGCTTGCATGGCCATGCGTGGAGCAGGTTTTAACGTGTGTCAGTTCCCGGCACGCGCCTGGCTTATTGAAGTTGATGGATACCGCTGGCTATGGGACACTGGCTATGCTGACTATTTTAAGCAATATACACAAACAGGTATCTTTAAACTTTATCAGAAAACCACACCTGTCTATCTCAATAAAGGTGAATCTCTTAAAGAGCAATTTATTACCTTGGGTATTGATCTTGCAAGTATCCAAAATGTCATTATTTCACATTTTCATGGTGATCATATCGCCGGACTGAAAGATTTTACTCACAGTCATTTCATCTGCTCACAACAGGGCTGGAAAACACTCAAACCTTTACGCGGTTTTTTTGCGCTTAAACAAGGATTTGTACCTGACCTTATTCCGTCTGATTTTGAACAGCGGGTGAGTTTTGTAGAACATTTTGAAATTTGTCAGCTTGCTCCTGAACTTGCTCCTTTTACTCAGGGCTACATCTTGCCAAACAGTAAAGAACAAGTGATTTTAGTTCCCTTACCAGGCCATGCTGTCGGCCATATTGGTGCATTTATTTTAACTGATAAGGGTTGGACGCTGTTAGCCAGTGATGCTGCTTGGGTCAAAGAAAATTATCAAGATTTAAGAAAGCCATCTCGCTTTGCTCAATTGATTATGGCTGATTCCAGAGCCTTTGAAAACACTCTTAATCAGCTCCATCAACTCTCTTATCATCCTGACGTGACCATTTATTTAAGCCATGAAGGTGAGGAATGAGGCTACTAAAAATACTTTGGTACTACTGGCGCACAAAACACTTAATATTTAAACAGCGCGCTGATCTTGAAGCATATCAAATTAAACAACTAAAAAAATTTAAACAGCGTGTGTTAACCAAAAGTCCTTATTTCAGCCAATTCATTAATCAACCGTTTGAATCATGGCCTTTAATGAACAAACAGCTGATGATGGCACATTTTGATCAAATGAATACAGAGAATCTGACTTGTGATTCATTATTAACCTTGGCTCAGCACAGCGAACAACAGCGTGACTTTAGTGCCAGAATGGGTAAGTTCAGTGTGGGGTTATCTTCGGGAACATCAGGGCAACGTGGTTTATTTGTTGTGAGTCCGAGAGAGCAACTAATCTGGGCAGGCGGAATACTGGCAAAAATGTTACCTCGCGGATTACTAACTAAAGAACGGGTTGCATTATTTTTAAGAGCCGATAATCACCTTTATCATAGCACCAACAGCCATTGGTTAACTTTTCGTTTTTATGGTCTGTTTGATAATTTTCAGCAACAGATCCAATCGCTGAATGAATATCAACCTACCATCATCGTGGCACCAGCACAAGTATTGCGTGCTCTGGCAACAGAAAAACTTAATGGTAAGCTGACAATAAATCCGGTTCTAGTAATCTCTGCTGCTGAAGTACTTGAAGATCAGGACAAACAAATTATCAAACAGGTCTTTAATCAGTTGGCTGAAGTTTATCAGGCTACCGAAGGCTTTCTTGCAGCTACCTGCCCGCTTGGTACGCTTCACTTAAATGAAGAGTTCATCTATATCGAACCGTGCTGGTTAGACGAAAATCGCTTTATGCCGATTATTACTGATTTTACTCGTGAAACCCAACCCATTGTACGCTATCAGTTAGATGATATTTTAGTCCGGCGCCAAACGCCCTGCCTTTGTGGACGGCAAGGAATGGCAATTTCACATATTGAAGGGCGATGCGATGATCAGCTATCACTTACCGATCAGCAAGGAAATCCGTTAACTATTTTTGCTGACTATTGCAGTCGCGTGATTGCCAATAATTTACCATTAACTAGTGATTATCGTCTGATTCAGCATCAGGATAACAGTATTGAGCTGATTGCCTGCTGTTCACAAGCATATTTAAGTCAATGCCAACAGGCATTAACTGCACATTTTATTCAGCAAGGCGCAAATGTTACTCAGCTAAAGTGGAAACTTATGTCTGTTACCACGATACCTGCCGAATTTTCACAAAAAAGGCGACGAATTATTCGCGATCGAGGTGTTCAATGAAGCACTTCTGGATGCGATGCGTTTATTTATTTACAAGTTGGGGAATAGTCGGAATGGCTTATCATGGTTCAGCCTATCTGCAACATGAACCGAGTTTACTTTCACCGTCAATAATCGATAAATGGATTGAATTTACACCCCATGCTATCTGGGCTTATCTCTCGTTTTTTTTAATTATTCCAATTTGCTTTTTTATTGCCCCTTATAAACGCCTGGGCTGGATGTCTGGCTGTTTTGTACTTAGCGGGATTCTGGCCGCTCTGTGTTACCTTATTTTTCCAACCACGATGATTTATCCGGTCGATAACGGTAGTTCTATCAGTTCATGGTTACTGGTAAAACTGATTGAAATTGATGATCCAGTAAACTGTTTTCCCTCACTGCATGTTACCTTAACATCTCTTGCTATCTGGGGTGCATTAAACAAGTTTCACCCTCTGCGCAATATAATTTTATTACTATGGGGAATGACGATTGTGTTATCGATCATCCAGCTTCGGCGACATCTCTTTATTGATTTTATTGGCGGTACTGTACTGGCACTGATAGCGGGATGGAGTGTGCAATATGGATTTAAACGTGTGATTAAACAATCTTAGCTTTATAGGAATCATTATTATGGTGGAATTGGCCTTCCCTTTTGTGATTATAATGATATTGATAGTGGCCGAAGCAATATTTTTGCAGAAAATAAAAAAAGCAACCATCAACTGGCCTGATATTATTTTCAATTTAAACTCAGGGCATTTAATGCTTTGGTTCTTCAGGGGATTCGAAGTCTTTTGCTATCATTTTATTTATACCCATTTTAGTTTTAATCTCTTTGCTGATGTACCGGTTATCTTAATCTGGATATTTACCTTATTTGCCTGGGATTTTGGCTTTTATTGGGAGCACCGCCTGCATCATACTATACCAATATTATGGGCAATTCATGTACTTCATCATCAGGGTGAAAATTTTAATTTATCTTTGGCGGTTCGTAACTCATGGTATTCATCGTTGGCGTCAATACCATTCTTTGCTTTGCTGGCTTTAGCTGGTGTTCCGACACCAATTTTTACCGCTGTATCTGTATTCCATTATTCTATTCAGTTTTTTAATCATAATGCTGTTACTCCAAAATTAGGAATATTGGAACAAATTTTTGTCACTCCTAATCATCATAAAGTTCATCATCTTAAAAATCGCTTTTACTCAAACAGTAATTTTTCAGGTTCATTTATATTCTGGGATAAGCTTTTTGGTACCTTTAAAACCCTGCCAACAGATAAAACAATTGCTTATGGCAGCCATGGTATTAAGTCACAAAATCCTTTTTGGGCAAGCTTATTACCTTTCATGAAACTGCTCAATATCCACTATACTCCGTCTACTTCAGGTTATTATCGCGTACCGAATACATTATTGGTGAGCGGTGGTTTGATTTTGTTTTGCCTGGTGCTATGTTATGTCTACGATTATGGCTATGGTTATCAAAATCCAAACATCACACAATATTTGTTATTTAGCAGTTTAGTTTTAGGAAGTATAGCTTTGGGAGGCATAGCCGAAGGTAAACGGTGGGGAATTATCACCTGGTTTATGCTTTGCTGTTGCATACCACTGTTTTTTATTATTCTATTACAATGGTCAGCTTTATATTGGTTGTTATTTATGGGGTTAATTGCAATGCATGGTGTCATCACATTTATCCTCTGGATTAAAGGACAATATCTGGCTATCTGATTTTAGTATCATTTATGCTCTGGGTTTTATTTTGCAACTGGTAATATTATGTTATTACTACCTATATTATAAAGACTAAAAGTATTTTATCTTTCAGATAAATATCTTTATAACCTTAATACTGTTTCTATTTTTGATCAATTAAGCAATTTAATCTTCATTATTTACTGATTTGTTTTAAACTTGCCCGAGCATTATAAAGCCTGAATTAGTTTAATATCACACTTTAAAAGTGATTCATAGTTTAAGTTTTACCCATTGATTGAATTAAGTTTGCGCGCTTATACATCAATTACAGGTATTACCAGTTTATACGCAGCAGAAGCCTCTTCGTATAAACAATCTTCTGTTAAAAAAATACTTGACTATGGTAAATCAATATTTTTTAATGTCACTTTTTACTCCGCATGAATTACCACCTCTTAGCTCTGCCTAAGTTATCTGAACAAAACCATAGCCAGTCTGGTTTTTTTACCAACTGCCATATTAAGTAATAAAATATATTGAACAAAAACGACCAGACTTTAATGTCAATCCCTGCTAATTTTTTGAAACCAGCCTCCGTTACATAAAGCATAAGTCAATGCTGCCGCTAAAGCATCCGCAGCATCAGCCTGAGGTGTACCCGACAGTAACAGCATTTGCACCATTTTGCTTTACCTGCTCTCTTTGACCGCGCCCTTACCTTACTACACAGCCTGTTTGACCTGAAGTGCAGTATATTCAAATACAGGCAGCTCTCTCAGCATTAATGCTGCCAGTTTAGCTCTGCGCACTTGTCTGAGCACCAGCGTTATAACAGGTTAACATTGACAAAAACCTGTTCTACGGTAATGCGTTGGCTATAGGTCGTACATAAATTTTGAATGATTATACGAATACGCTCAGCTAATGGGTACCTGAATATCCGGATAATCTTAAATCATGCAATAATAAACGGGCATTTTCATAATATTATTCCAATATCATTATAATTTCTGCAGACTGCCAAGCTGCATTTTCGCACCAATATTGGCATGTCTAAGCATTCATATCAGAAAAAATTTAATTTCATCTACATTTGCCGTTAGTACACTTAAACTGAACCAAAAAGATTTAATATTTGCAAAAATGTTTTGTCATTTAGATATTGGCGTTAAAACCAATTCTATCTGAGCATAATGCTTTTTTTAATTTATTCACATTATATTTAAATTAAATAATTTTCCAATTATCCCAAATATATTAAATAGATAGCCCCCAGTTTAAAATAAAATAATTAATTATCTTTTAAGAATATAATTCTTATCTAATATTCTTTATATATAAAACATTTAATTTATGATATAGGATTATCATTTAATTAGAATGTAAATTTTTAAACTAAATTTATAATATATATTAATTTACGCTTATTTTTGTAAATTAATATATATACTTAGTTTAGGAATATTAATGATTCCTGATACTGATTATATTTTCAGATAAGAATTAAAGGTATTGATATGCTAACGCCTCTTAAATTTAAAGATTTTCTGCATCCGCGTCCGGCTCCATCAGGCATAGATACAGACTGTAAATTAAAACATTTTGCTATTATTACTTACGCAATTGATGCAGAGAGATTTGCAGGATTATTTCCCCCACGTTTCCAGCTGAATAGTGTCATAATTAATGGTGAGCAAAAAGGCTTGTTATCAGTAGTACCTTTTATGGATGTTGATTTCACTTCAGCCGTTTATCCGTTCCCTGTTTTTACCATGGGGCAAACAAACTATAGAATTTATATTATAGATACCACTACTGGTGAACGCTGTGTCTAGTTTTTGGGCACAACTCTGGATTCCTGGACGATTATGGTACCCCGTAGTGTATGGAAATTACCCTGGCATCGGGGCAAAATAAATTTCAATTGTCACTTTGATCCACTTTCCAAATGTTACCAGCATTATGAAATGCATACACAGTCTGACTGGGCACCTGCACAGGTATATCTGACTCGTCCATTAGCCGGCTTCTACTACCGGCGTAATGGCAAATTAGGAAATTACCGTGTTTGGCATGATCGACTGGATGTAAAGCAGGCAAAACTTGAGTCAGCACAATTTGGCCTGTTAAGTAGAATGAATTTAGTTAATGAGGATGAACAGCAGCATCCCTACAGCGTTTTACTTCAGCCTATCAACGAATTTACCATCTATTTACCACCGACAGCATTATAGGCTTTATCAACAAAAATTATAATTTACTAATTGTATTGTTCTGCACATAGAAAATAGAAATAGGTACTTTGACAAATAGCAGAATATCATCTGGCAGACAGGATTCAACGAAAACGACCAGATTTAATAGTTAGCCCCTGTTGAATTCTTGAAGCCAGACTATAATTTCGTAAAGCATGAGTTAACGCTACCGCTAAAGCATCCGCAGCATCAGCCTGAGGTGTACCCGACAGTGACAGCATTTGTACCACCATATGCTGTACCTGCTCTTTAGCAGCTTTCCCCTTACCTACTACAGCCTGTTTGACCTGTAGTGCAGTATATTCAAATATAGGCAGCTCTCCCAAGGTTAATGCGGCTAATACAGCTCCGCGGGCCTGTCCCAGTACCAGCGTTGCAGCAGGATTAACATTGACAAAAACTTGCTCTACGGCAGTTTGCGTTGGCTGATAAGTTGTAATCACCTCACGTAAATTTTTAACAATTATACGGATACGCTCAGCTAATGGAGCACCTGAAATCGTTTTAATACATCCGGAAGCAACATAAATATGCTGGCTACCGATGACGTCAATAACTCCAAAGCCGGTAACACGACTGCCGGGGTCAACGCCCAGAATTCGAATATGATTTTGCTCTGTCGGTTGTTTTTGCATACTTTACTACTTAATCACTGAAAAACAAGAAATTATGCTGACAGGTTGCGACACTATCTTATAAACGGATATTTGCCCTGCCAGTTGAGTAAATTATGTTATCGTATATTAATCAGATCTGTTAGTGATTTAAGATTTTTTTTCAGCAGCCCATTGATTTGCTTGTTGCAAGCGTTCTTCTGTACCTACATCCAGCCAATAACCATCATAATACTTCCCGCTCACCAGCCCGGTTTGCATAGCTGTACGCAACAAAGGTGCCAGTTTAGCCCGGGTATATCTTGGTATCTCATTAAAAAGAGCAGGATGATAGACACCTATACCACTGAAAGTAAATGCCGGGTTTTCTGGCTGCCGTTCAACAACATCTCCTTGGTCCGTCAGACTAAAATCACCCTCCGGATGATGTACCGGATTATTAACCAGCCATAGATGTGCCAGCTTACCTGTTTGCTGTAACTTTTCACTAATCTTTAACGCCTGTGCAAAATCAATATCAGTTAAAACATCTCCGTTTATGACCAGAAAAGGGGCATGCCCCAATAAAGGTAAGGCCGTGGCAATCCCTCCGGCTGTTTCCAACCCACCCTCTGCTTCCGCAGAATAACGGATATTCACGCCATAAGTACGCCCTGAACCCAGAGTATCTTCGATTTGCTGTCCAAGCCAGGCATGATTAATAACAATATCAGTAAATCCGGCTGCCTTTAACCGCCGTAAATGATGGGCAATTAAAGGTATACCACCAACATTCAGCAATGGTTTTGGACAAGTATCTGTCAGTGGACGCATACGCTCACCGCGTCCGGCAGCAAGAATCATGGCTTTCATGATGATTGATTATTCCGTAGTAAATACAGTTAAAATTACAGGCTGATAGATCAAGCCGATAATATAACAGGCAAAGCATATAGCTTTGCCTGAATATTCGAAATCATAGCTGATTAATAAATTTAATCAGTTTAAATCAGATTCAAATCTGCCCCAGTATCAAAGATTGCCGCACCCTTTTCACCCTGTTCATACAGATTAATACGTAAGCGTAAATCATTTGGTGAATCAGACTGACGCAAAGCTTCATCAAAATCAATAACACCATCGACATATAACTGAAACAGACACTGGTCGAAAGTTTGCATACCATCATTACCCGCTTTAGCCATCAGATCTTTTATCTGCATTAACTCACCTTTATAGATATAGTCTTGGACAGTAGCCGTATTAATAAGCAAATCAATCGCAGCACGACGGCCTTTACCATCTTTTTTCGCAGTCAGACGCTGACCGATAATACATACCAGATTCAGTGCCAAATCCATCAATACTTGTTTATGCTGCTCTTCCGGATAAAAATTCAGAATACGTTCAATAGCCTGATTTGCACTACTGGCATGCAGAGTAAAAAAGCATAAGTGGCCGGTTTGAGCCAGTTTTAATGCATACTCCATGCTTTCATCACTGCGCACCTCCCCTACACACACTACATCAGGGGCCTCACGCAGAGCACTTTGCATAGCATTATCCCAGCTCAGCGTATCCACACCTACCTCGCGATGAGTAAAAATGCTTTTCTTGGGTTTATGAATATATTCAATCGGATCTTCAATAGTCAGAATATGGCCGGCAGAATTAGCATTGCGATAATCCAGCATAGCAGCCATGGTAGTGGATTTACCACTACCGGTAGGACCGGCAAGAATAATCAGCCCGCGTTTTTTCATTACCAGTTCGTTCAGTACCGGTGGTAAAAAAAGGCTTTCAATCGTTGGAATATCAGTGGTAATCCGGCGCAATACCATACCAATCCGACCTTGTTCATGATAAGCATTAACCCTGAAGCGCACACCATTTTTAGCAATAATAGAATAATTCAGATCCAGCTCTTTAATAAAGCGCTGACGTTGCGCCATCGTCATGGTAGAAAAGGTAATTTTGGCAGTTTCATCGCCGGTTAAAGGTTTAGTAGGGGCCGGTGTAATGATACCGTCAATTTTCCATGACGGAGGAAAACCCGGACTGATAAAAATATCTGCTGCATTTAAACGAACAGCCTCTGCAGCCATTTTTTCAAGTACCGGATGGATATGGATAGTTTCCCTCTCCGGGGCAACAGGGGCTGAAGTATTTATTTCTTGTGTACGGGATTCTGTCATTGTGTTTTTAGGTTTGATCGTTTTATTGATTTCAGACGTAGCTTCTTTAGCAACAACGTTAGCTTGGGAAACCGGCTTTTGATTGGCAACGGCCGATGAATTGACAGTTGCACCGACAGTTGAAACTGAAGTATCAGCTGCCTCAGTAGCAGGCTGTTGATATTGATTAACCATATCTGCAAGTAAATCAGATAAGCCGGACTCAGTAGCAGAGCCTTTCAACATACCCATGTCAATACACTTTCCTGAATAAAAACAAAAATAATTATCCTACTAATTGATCCGGGCTTACTGCTTTCGAACGTGCAACATCCATACTGATGCGATTTTCACGCACTAATTGCTGTAAACACTGATCGAGTGTCTGCATTCCGAATTTCTGCCCGGTTTGTAAAGTGGAGTTGATCTGAGCAATTTTGTTTTCCCGAATCAGATTACGCACTGCCGGATTACTGATCATGATTTCATGCGCAGCCACACGACCATTTCCATCTTTGGTTTTCAGCAGTGTCTGAGAAATCACTGCCTGCAAACTTTCTGACAGCATGGAACGAACCATTTCTTTTTCACCAGCAGGAAATACATCCACAATACGGTCAACGGTTTTAGCGGCACCAGTAGTATGCAAAGTACCAAACACCAAGTGACCTGTTTCAGCAGCAGTCAAAGCCAGAGCAATCGTTTCCGGATCTCGCATTTCACCTACCAGAATCACATCCGGATCCTCACGTAGTGCCGAACGTAAAGCATTGGCAAAACTATGGGTATGCTGATGCAGTTCACGCTGATTTACCAACGATTTTTTACTTTGATGCACAAACTCAATCGGATCTTCAATTGTTAAAATATGGCCGGCATCATTATTATTGATATAATCGATCATCGCAGCCAGTGTAGTTGACTTACCTGAACCTGTAGGCCCGGTTACCAGCACCAGCCCGCGCGGCATTTCTGCAATTTTCTGAAAAATTGCCGGGGCTCTGAGTTCTTCAAGCGTAAGAACTTTACTCGGAATGGTACGCATAACAGCTGCAGGGCCGCGTTCAGTATTAAAGGCATTTACACGGAACCGCGATACATTGGGCAATTCGAACGAAAAGTCAGTTTCTAGATTTTGCTGATATTCCTTGCGCTGATAATCGTTCATGATAGAAGCAATCATCTTACCTACTTCTTCTGCGCTCAGTTCAGGCAGATTGATACGGCGGATATCACCATTAACGCGTATCATAGGTGGCAGACCTGCACTCAGATGCAAGTCGGAAGCTTTATTTTTAACGCCAAAGGCCAATAAATCGGTTATCTGCATGTTTACTCCATTATGCTCGCCTGCATGATACAGGCACAAGTATGGTTCTTATTCTAATCAAGTTGTCGTATCTTTAAAATGAAAATATTTGTCACTATGCCAAAATTTTTACAAATATACTTAGATTTAATCAGAAAAATTGAAAAATACCATTAATTATGAAAAATACAGACATCTTAATTCAACACTGGCAACAGGTACTGGCAAACATAAATGATGTCTGCCGGCAAACTGCGGCCCCACAGCCGGTACAGCTAATTGCTGTTAGTAAAACCTTTCCTATCAATGATATCGTTACTTTATATGAAGCTGGTCAACGCGATTTCGGTGAAAACTATATTCAGGAATTCAGCGAAAAAACCAGTCAGCTCGCTAAGCTGGATATTGTCTGGCACATGATAGGGCATATTCAGTCAAATAAAAGCCGAATTGTGGCAGAACGGGCACACTGGGTACACACTATTGATCGTGAAAAAATTGCCCGGCGGCTGCATGAGCAGCGTCCTGAATATTTACCGCCCCTCAATGTCTGTATTGAGGTGAATATTTCAGCAGAAAGCAATAAACATGGTATTAGCCCAAATAAAAGCGAATTACTGACACTGGCTAATATGATCAGCGAATTACCGCGTCTTAAACTGCGCGGACTTATGTGTGTAGCCAAGGCCGGTAGCACAGACACTGAATTACAACAACAGTTCCATCAGATGCAAAACCTGTTACAGTACTTGCACCAGGACGGTTTTGCAGTTGATGTATTATCAATGGGTATGAGCGCGGATTTAAGTATTGCTATAGCTTGCGGAGCTACTCATGTACGGGTAGGCAGTGCAATTTTTGGGCAGCGCAACTACACTCAAACAGAAAATAATTCTTAGAAATAAAATTATGCCGGTAAGGATTTCTTACCGGCAGCACAAAAATTATCATCATTATGATAAATATATAAATCAATCAGGCTATTTTCTCAGCCTGAAAGCGATGTGTAGGATGAGCTATTTCTTCCTGAGCAGCGACCACCTGCAACTCATACTGCCGGCATTTTAGAGTTTCCAGCATAACGCCGTATACTGCAGCAGTAGTATGCTCAAATGACTCCAGCAAGGTCTTACCAGACAGATAATCAGCCAGAAAAATACCACTGGTCATATCTCCCACACCTACCGGCTGCCGTTCACCAAAATCTACCAATGGCCGGTGAATATGCCATGCTTCCTCAGCAGTGACCAGTAGCATTTCAAAACGATCTGTCTGATAGCCGGCACGGCTCAAATGTTTCACCAGAACCACCTGCGGACCTTTATTGCATAAAGCGCGGCAGGCTGCAACTGCTTCCTCCACATTATGAATACGTTGTTTGTTGTTCAATTCTTCCAGCTCAAACAGATTCGGCGCAATCATATCACTCAGCGGCAAAGCCACATCACACAAAAATTCAGCTACGCCACCTGCCACAATACAGCCTTTTTCCGGATGTCCCATTACCGGATCACAAAAATAAATGGCTTGCGGGTTAGCTTGTTTCACTTTTCTGACAATATCAGTAATCGCATTGCCTTGCTCAGCTGAACCCATATAACCACTTAGTACAGCATCACAATTTTTTAATTCATCAATTGCGGCAATGCCATCTGCAATATCCAGTAAATGTGCAGCCGGCATTACCATACCTTTCCATTGCTTATACTGAGTATGGTTAGAAAACTGTACTGTATTTAATGGCCAGACATTGACACCTAACCGACGGATAGGAAAAACAGTAGCACTGTTACCTGCATGACCAAATACCACGTGAGACTGAATTGAAAGTATATTTTTCATAATAATGCCATTTACAATCCGATGAGTGTTTACCCAGCGAATTTCATAAAAACCTGATAATCAGCTAAACATGCTGACAAAACTGATTATACTCAGATTATATTGGTTCGGATAAATCATTACTTATATCAACACCTCAGCCCTGAATCTTGCTTTTCATATCTGTATACACACTAATTACGACATAATTTGTCCGGATTTATCTCTAACATTGCAAAAACAATACTATATAAAATTTATTTACAAAATATTCAGATATTCATGTAACAGCCAAACCTTGTGTTTTATTTTTCTCAATAATTATTGGTTTTATATATACTGCATATCATTATTTGAACAATACTAATTCTGATTGCAGCACATAAACCAGATAATAGTTGAATTGAAATTAATTAATCTGAAAACAATTATTTTTTATCACTGAAATTAATTATAACCTTTAAATTACTCCAAAAGCATAAATATTTATATCTTCCGAATCTGATAATTGTAGTGAGCAGACAAAACTAATTTATAAACATTAATAACTAAAAAAACCAGTTTTAAAACTGGCTTTTTTAGTTATTAAATTACCCGGTTCAGTAATCTCTGTTTATTTTCTATTAGAAATAAATTTAATATGCTAGTGAATCATGACTTAGTTGTCTTTATCGTCCAGAGCAGCTGCCTTTCTGACTAATTTTACAAATTCAGCGCGGTAGCCCTGCTTGTCCTCACCTTTGGCATTATTTGCCCAGCTTGCTATCTGCTGATAAGATGTTTTAGACAATTCAGGATTATTACGCAATTTTTGTCCGTATGCAGCTACTGCGGCCATAAACCGTGTTTCTACTCCGGCTTTAGCAAAAGAACTGGCCAGAGCTTTCTTTTCTATAGGCAGGGAAGCCAGTTCACTATTTTCACCACGTGGTGCTTTCCAGCGTAATTTAAGAAAAGCAATTTCTTTATTGTTTGCATTTATAGCTGGTGCTGATTTTTTGTTCTGATAACGTAAAGGATCAATACTTGGTTTACCACCGGCCAGCGTCAGTTCATATAAAACCGTCAGCTTTTTCCCCGCACCAATATCACCTGCATCAACTTTATCATTATTAAAATCTTCCTGCTTTAACTGCCGTTTTTCATAACCAATCTGGCGATACTCGAGTACCTGAGCCGGGTTAAATTCGATCTGAGCTTTGACATCTTTAGCTACCGTCACCAAAGTGGCACTCATCTCCTCCTGCAATACCTTTTGCGCTTCTTCGAGACTATCGATATAGCTGTAATTACCATTACCTGCATCAGCAATCTGAACCATCATTGCATCATTGAAATTATTAGTACCAAAACCAAGTGTAGATAATGTTATACCCTTTTCTTTTTCTCTGCTGACAAATGCTTTCAGCTCTTCTGTGCTATTAATACCAACATTAAAATCACCGTCAGTAGCCAGCAATATCCGATTGATTCCACCGTTTACTTTGCCCCGTTCAGCCATCTTGTAAGCCAGTTGCAGCCCTTCTCCGCCAGCGGTACTGCCCCTAGCTTCAAGTTTATTAATGGCAGCCATAATTTTGGCTTTATTACTACCAGAGGTAGATTCCAGCGCCACTCCGGCACTTCCGGCATAAGTAACAATAGAAACCTTATCTTGCGGACGCAGTTCATTTACCAGTAACTTTAATGACTGTTTAAGCAAATCCAGCCTGTCTTCACCATCCATCGAACCGGATGTATCTATCAGAAAAACAAGATTCGACGGCGGTAACTGATTAAAATTGACATCATTTGCCTTAATATTAACTCTTAACAGAATCTTATCTGTGTTCCATGGGCTGGGGGCCAGCTCATAACCGGCAGAAAAAGGAGAACCTGTTATTGACGTTAATTTCTCATTCGAAGCACTTGGAAAATAATTAATAAATTCTTCTACTCTTACCGCATCAGGATGCGGCATCCGACCTTGGGTGATAAACCGTCGGCTATTTGCATAACTGGCTGTATCCATATCCAGACTGAATGTACTGACAGGTTCAGTAGCCACCTGTTTTACCGGGTTATCAGAATAATTTTTATATTGCGCAGTATCAGGCTGCTGAGTTTCAAATACAGCCCTTGAGCCTGGACTCTGATAGATTGCCCCCCTGTGTCCTAGTCTGGAATCATACTCCATGCTAGTCGAAAACTTCCCACTAGGTTTCCCCATGTTGGTGTTGGGACTATAATACGCAGTATCATATCCCGCTGACATTTTTTCATAGCGACCATCTGGTTGATCGCTGGTACTAGGCGTATTACAAGCACTCAGTATGCTGGTTAATAACACCATGATCAAACTACAAGAAGCTTTACGACCTATTGATTTTATTTTTAACATAAATATTCTTTATTTATCAGATAAAAATATATTATTAACATAATAGTCAAATTAACACCAGTAATTTTATTTGTTTCTTATCAGCTTTAAAATCAACAGAGTAAAATATTAATTAATTAATATTCGGTTACTGAATCCGATGCTGCAACCAATGTTGATTTTATCCGTTACACGTTAAACCTATAATTAAGCTAATATTGAATATAAAATTCTTTACAAACCAATATTGTTTAAATTTATTTAATTCAGATAATATTACCAATTAAGCTAATTATTTTTAATAAAACTGAGGAAAATCGTATGAATGTATGTTTTCTTGGCGGTGGCAATATGACAACAGCGATTGTTGCCGGTATGACTCAGCAAGGCGGTTATGAGATAGAAGTAATTGACCGTAATCAGAATAAACGACAGTATCTAAGCGAGCGATATCAGATACGTACCAGTGATAAATTAACTGAACTGGCAGCCACAGATATCCTGATACTGGCAGTTAAACCGCAAGATATGCAGCAGGCTACAGCCGGTATCCGGCTTAACGGTGCACTTGTATTAAGCATAGCTGCCGGCTTAACAATAAATACTTTAAGTCAGTTTCTGGATAATCATCAGCGTATTATCCGGATTATGCCCAATACCCCCTGCCAGATTGGTCAAGGAATCTCCGGTATGTATGCACCAGCAGACATATGTGAAGCAGACAAAACCGTTGCAGAAAATATCATGCGCACAACAGGCGAAGTAGTATGGCTGGAAGATGAAAACGGCATTAATCGTATCGCCGGTATCAGTGGCAGTGGTCCGGCCTATGTCTTCTATTTTCTTAATGCCCTGCAACAAGCTGCCATACAACAGGGTTTCAGCCCTGAAGAAGCTCACCGTCTGACACTAGGCACATTCAAAGGTGCAGTAAATCTGGCAGAACAGTCTGGCACCGAATTTGCTCAACTACAAAAAAATGTAACATCTAAAGGTGGCACCACATTTGCTGCGACTTCAGTTTTTGACCAGCATCAGCTGACACAGGTTGTAATTGACGGTGTTGCTGCCAGTGTTGCGCGAGCAGAAGAAATGCAGCAACAACTTGCACCTATTTAAAAAATACTATTCCTATACAAAACATTATTAATTAAAAAATATATTTTTTAGTATAATTTGTGATAATGTACTTCAAGGATAGTCGAATCGACATTTTTAGACCAAACATATAAATTAACTGTTACAAACTTATCAGCTATGCTTGAAAAAACCAGTGCTGAAAAGATGAAAATGGCAACTTATCAGGCAAACAGTTTAAACAGAAAAGCAATATTTATCCAAGAAATATTGCTTTTCTGTTTTATCTAAGTATTAATACAATTAATACTTATTCTTTTAATTGCTGACGGACAGTCATTAAAGCAAAACCCAATAAATTTTTACCACGCCAAATTAAGGGGTTATCAATATTAGGTGTATCTTCAGACAATCCTATCCCCCATATTTTATCTACAGGACTAGCTTCGACTAATATTTTTTGTTTAGTGGATAATAAAAAATCGGCTAATTCCGGATTTTGTGAAAATTTAGCAAAATTACCAGCTATGACAACAGCCAAGCATCGTTCATTCCAAATATCAGGTACAAAATATGCTACTTTTCTTCCTAACGATTTCGCTAATTTTGGATTATTTGCTTTAAGAATCTCTGACACCTTTTGTTGATCATTAAACAATCTTGCCTTTTCTGCCATCATATAATGCTCAGCAGTTGGATAATAAATATTATCAATCACAAAACCACTATGATACCATTGGCTAAGACAGGATTTAGTTATCATTGAAGAGGGTTGCTTTTGCGTATGTCCCCAAAAGTATAAATATTTGAATCGCTTACCTCTGCTATATTGCTGGCGTAATTCCTGCAAATCCATATTCATTCCTCATTATATTCTATCTTTATTTTTTAAAATAAATATCAATAAATTAGTCCAAATTGATATATCTGGTATTCATTTAGCAAAGGGTTAATTGAATAAATTTTAAATTTTCTTTATCTATATCTATCCGGTAATCAGTTTTATTTATATCTTCAATATGATTATTATATTGTTTTAATGATATTGCACAGATGTCATCATTAGTACCAATATTCGGGTACAACTTGTCCCCGGAACTACCTGCTTCAGTATTAAAACCGGTATAACTGATATCGGTAAACCTACTTCATCCGTTGCACCAAAAACTTGTCAGTATATCTTGATTCATAAATATAGAGTAACTCTGAGTTAACAGCTCAATTAAACTTAAAAGTAAGAAAAATTACCAATACAAGGACATTGTATTTCAGATTAAAATTGCGGAATACAAATTTCTGTATTATGGATGCCGGATTATACCGTTGCAGATTTAAATTTTACCTTAGATAAAAGCTCATATTTATCAAATATTATTATTTATTTTTCATTTTAAGCAGAATACACTGCCAAGTTAGGGTTTGTTCTTTCAAACTTTTCCATAATATAATCTGCCTGAATCTCTTTCTACAAAACAAGATTCAACATCAGTTGAATCTTAAAGGCATTATGTGATTAGTAAAACATTATTTTTATTAGCCAGTGCACTGAGTATTATATGCTGGGCCCGGCTTCTGTTACAGTGGGCTAAATTACCTTTTCTGCATCCTCTGGCTCAGTTTTGTGTACGCAGTACCAACTGGCTGGTACGCCCTCTGCGTAAAATTATACCGCCATTGTACCAATGGGATATTGCCTGCATTCTGGCTACTGTCATTATTTATTACCTGGCATGTACGCTAAATCTGTTTATCAGCCTTAGATGGGTATTACCGGATATTCGCACTATTGCAGCCAGTCTGGCTCTTTGCATTCTGTTTTCCCTGAAAGCACTGTGCTATGTATTATTCATCGGGCTGGTAATAAGAATGTTTTTAAGTCTGAGCAAACCTTATTCAGTACTGCTATTTACCTTGCAGCGTATTTATGCTCCATTAACCCGTCCGTTTGCCTTTATGCGTATTGGTAAATATGATTTTTCTGCGACAATTATTCTGCTTGTGCTCTGGCTTTGTCTCGAATGGTGGCTGCCGCAGGCAAGCAGTAAGATTTCATACTGGCTGATATTCGGATAATGTTGTCGAATGCAAAATTATTAATAAATTATAAAAACATGCTATTATGCCCGAACTTTTTTAACAGCCTGAAATCCAGTATCTGTTATTTTCAAATCCAGATTAAGCTGTCAGTTCCTGAGCTAATTGCTTAATCGAGCTATGCAAAAGAAAGACTGTACAATGGCCAAACTCACAGAACAAGACATCCAGGCCTGGAATGGCCCTGAAGAAGAATACATGAATGAAGAACACCAAGCTTTCTTCCGTGATTTGCTGTTAAAACTCCAGGATGAGCTGATTCATAATGCCAACAATACGGCCGGACATTTACAGGAGCAGGCTACTACGCCTGATCCTGCAGATCGCGCAACACTGGAAGAAGAATATGCATTAGAACTGCGCACCCGTGACCGTGAACGTAAGTTATTAAGTAAAATTCAGGCTTCATTGCGTCAACTAGACGAAGGCGATTATGGCTTTTGTCAGGATACCGGCGAACCTATCGGTCTGAAACGGCTACTCGCTCGCCCTACTGCAACTTTGTCGGTAGAAGCGCAGGAACGGCGTGAACGAATTAAAAAACAGTTTGTTGATTAATTTATCTGTTATGGATTAAAAACGCTTTCCTGCCGGAAAGCGTTTTTGCATTATTGCTACATATCATCATTGCGATAATGCATGCCTTACCGCTAATTTGCTTAAATATTAACTGTTGCTAATTATTTGAAATTAATTCAATAGAAATTATAAAATGTTGATATAACAGCGATGTACAGATTAAGCATAAAAAGTACAATCCCGCGGCTGAATAGCCTCAGAGACAGTATTTTCCCTGAGCCAGCAAGGCTTTCACAGGCGCAAAATCCTGCCGGTGCTGTGGCAGCACTCCAAACTGCTGCAATGCAGCAAGATGTGCGGCTGTACCATAGCCTTTATGACGAGCAAAACCATACTGCGGATAATATTTATCCAGCTCATACATTTCTGCATCACGTGCCGTTTTGGCCAGAATAGAAGCGGCAGAAATAGCGGCTATTTTGAGATCGCCTTTAACTACTGCTTCTGCCGGCAACGTCATATCAGCAGGTATGCGATTGCCATCTATCCACACTTTAGCCGGCTGAATATGTAAACCGGCTACAGCACGAGCCATGGCACGCATAGTTGCAAACAGAATATTAAACTGGTGTATTTCTGCCACGTCTGCTGCAGCTACAGACCATGCAGTTGCCTGCTGTTTAATTAATATTGCCAGCTCATCACGCTTTTTCTCGGACAATTTTTTTGAATCAGTAAGACCGGGTAAATCATAATCTGCCGGTAAAATAACAGCTGCTGCATATACACTGCCAACTAACGGACCACGACCGGCTTCGTCTACACCGGCATGGCTGGGTAAAACCATCAGCTCTGTATTCATATTTGCCCCGTTGCATGCTGCAATACCGCCTGTGCAGACAGTTCATCAGTATTCAAACGCAGCTGCTGATGTAGTGCTGAAAAGTCTGCCTGCAAATCCTGTACTTCTTGTGGCGATTCGTACCAGTGAATCACAGCCTCCGCCAGTTTTTGTGGCATTGCATTACTTTGCAGTAATTCAGGTACCACACCTCTGTCTAACAGAATATTAGGCAAACCAACATACGGCACTTTAATTTTATGTTTGACATATGCATAGGTTAAAGGTGAGATTTTATAGCTGATTACCATAGGGCACTGGCATAAAGCCACTTCCAGCGTGGCCGTACCGCTGGTAACCAGTGCAACATCGGCTGCCTGACAGGCCATTTCTGCATGTGCAGACATTAAACGTATCGGCAATTTTTGCCACACCGGCTGAGCCAGAATATCCTGCATACGCTGCCGTGTTGCCGCCGTAGCCAGTGGTAGTAAAAACTGAGCTTGAGGATAACGCTGGTGAATAATTTCAGCAGCCTGTAAAAAAATCGGTGCCATGAAATCAATTTCACTGACTCGGCTGCCCGGCATTAAAACAAACACTGGAGCCTGTTCAGACAGTTTCAGCTGTTGCCTTTTTGTTTTTCTGTCGATAACCAATGGCAAAGTCTGAGCAAGAGGATGCCCGACAAAACGCGCCCGTCCGCCTGCCTGCCGGTATAGTTCCGGTTCCATCGGAAACAGGCATAATACCTCATCCACCTGTTTAACAATCTTTTTTACCCGTTTACGCCGCCATGCCCAGACAGACGGACTGACATAATGTACGGTAGCAATACCGGCCTGTTTTAAACTTTCGGCAACACCCAGATTGAAATCCGGTGCATCAATACCGACAAATACCTGTGGTCTGATTTGTTTCAGTGAACGAATCAGGCCGCGACGAATGGCCAGAATTTCCGGTAATTTTTTGACAACTTCAACAAAACCGCGTACTGCCAGTTTTTCCTGATCATAGAGACTTTGTATTCCGGCTGCCAGCATCCGCGGTCCGCCAATACCAACAAACTGTACCCGCGGATATCGTGTACGAATCGCATTCATCAAATGGGCACCCAGTAAATCACCAGATGCTTCGCCGGCACACAAGGCTATGGTTAAAATGGGAAGTTCAGTTGCAGCTTTATTCATAGCAGGATAGCAGTTTTATAAGCAACTATTATAGTAAGACGTAATAGATAGCAAGTTTAGCAGGCGATAGTGTATTCCCGAAGGGTACCATAAAAATTAAAAGCCCAAGCAAACGGCTTGGGCTTTTATATTGGGGTGGCTGATGGGGCTCGAACCCACGACAACTGGAATCACAATCCAGGGCTCTACCAACTGAGCTACAGCCACCATAAAACTTTTCAAACTTTGGTGCGCCCGACAGGAATCGAACCTGTAACCCCCGGCTTAGAAGGCCGGTGCTCTATCCGGTTGAGCTACGGGCGCGTACTCTCAAATCTATCCGGACAAGGATTCGGTCGATATGGTCGGGGTGGTGGGATTCGAACTCACGACCCTCTGCTCCCAAAGCAGATGCGCTAACCAGGCTGCGCTACACCCCGACGAGAGAGGCGAACTATACAGCTATGAAAAACTATCGTCAAGAGGTAAAGTAAATTTTTTTTGCCATATTTTTGAAATATGGCTGTTTTATATGAATGGCTATATACAAAAGCAGATGAAACCGCTTAAAAAAAATGCGACAATGCTATTTTTGTACATATTAGCTGATAGTTACTTGCCATCGGCATAATCTTTTTCTCTGGAATTTTCTCATGGCCGCTCAACTCATTGATGGTAAAAAAATTTCTCAACAAATCCTGCAAGAATTAACCATTCGTGTACAGCAGCGTCTGGATAATCAGCTACGCCGCCCCTGTCTGGCTGTGGTTCTGGTTGGTGAAGATCCGGCCAGTACAGTATATGTACGCAATAAAAAACGTGCCTGTGAAACCATTGGTTTTGAATCCCGCAGTTACGAGCTGCCAGTACATACCACAGAAGCCGAATTACTGGCCTTGATTGACGAAATGAATGCAGATAATGGTATAGACGGAATTCTGGTGCAATTACCACTGCCTGCACATATTGACAGTCAGCAGGTACTGGAACGGATTGTGCCTCATAAAGATGTAGATGGTTTTCATCCGTATAATGTTGGCCGGTTGGCGGTAAAAATGCCATTAATGCGTCCGTGTACACCTAAAGGGGTAATGACATTACTGGATGCCTATCAGATACCAATCACCGGTAAAAAAGCTGTTGTAGTAGGCGCTTCAAATATTGTCGGCCGACCGCAGGCGTTAGAATTACTTCTGGCACGTGCGACAGTCACAATCTGTCATAGTGCTACCCGGAATCTGGCACAGGAAGTTGCTGCTGCTGATATTGTGGTTGTAGGCGTCGGCATTCCGAACTTTGTTAAAGGAGAATGGATTAAGCCCGGGGCTGTAGTAATAGATGTGGGAATTAACCGTCTGGAAAACGGACAGTTATGCGGGGATGTAGAGTTTGATGCAGCCCGAGAACGTGCTTCTATGATTACACCGGTACCGGGCGGAGTAGGTCCTATGACCATAGCTACCTTAATGGAAAACACATTGAAAGCAGCAGAAATTCACTATACAAAACAATCTTGATGTTATCGGTAAAGCTATATTGTGTATTGATTACACAATAATATCAGCCATCATACAAAACAACAAACATGTTTGCTTGGTAAAATAGACAGACCAGTCTTCTGACCTGTACTTGATTATGATGCTGTAGAATGGCTGCCGGTTAAAATAGCTATCCTTATTTACAACCCTAATTGTGGTATTAACCTGATGTATCAATTTTTTCTGGACGCCTGTGCTGCTCTGCGCCTGCGCTTTTATCCCAAAACACATTATCGTTACAATCCATTAATCTTCGTTACCGTTTTACTTGCGCTTGGTCTGATGAATATGGCCTACATGTCACAGATCCTGGGACGGCAAACCGGCATAACCATCTTTATCATTGTGTTAACGATGGTGCGCTGCGGTATTCTGAGCATGGCAATGGAAATCATTCTGGGCTACTACAATAAACAGCCAGGACATTGGTATGGTTATGTACTGACCACTGAGGTATTGACCCTGCCTACACTGGCCATACTATACTGGCCACAGGTATTAGCCGCTCCGGGATCTTTATGGCTGCTATGGGCATTGGTAGTACAAATCTGTGGCTTTGTCCGCATCAGTCAGCAAAATATATTTAAAGTATTTTTGGGATATATTACCTATTACTTAATGTTTTTTCTGGCCATAGGCATACTGCTGTTATTATTCAGCATCATGGGCTGGGTGGATATCAACAATATGCCATATACATACCGGCAAATATTGGAAGCACAGTCAGCTGGAACAGGTATGCGCTGATACAGATGTGGAAACAGGCCGGTTCAGCTATAATACATGATGTTTTGGTACGGTTTAAACCATTTCGCTCTGTACATCCCAAATTTGCCTGATTGGTTTTGTTGATTTAAAAAGGAATAAGCATGACGTTAAAAGTTGCCATTAATGGTTATGGCCGTATTGGCCGCCAGGTATTGCGTGCAATCTATGACTATAACTTGAGCAATCAGTTGGAAATTGTTGCGGTAAATGCCAGCGGTTCACTGGAAACCAGTGCACACCTGACAAAATTTGATACGGTTCATGGCCGTTTTGCCGCAGATGTTTCATCTGATAATGATGCTTTAATTATTAATGGCGACCGCATCCGTTTTTTTTCTACCCGTAACCCGGCAGAATTACCCTGGGGTGAACTGGGTATTGATCTGGTGCTGGAATGTACCGGTGCTTTTACTACTAAAGAAAAAGCCAGCATTCATTTACAAAGTGGTGCCAAAAAAGTTTTGATTTCCGCACCCGGGGGTGCCGATGTGGATGCCACTATAGTATACGGTGTTAATCATCAGGTATTAACACCGGAAATGACAGTAATATCCAATGGTTCTTGCACAACCAACTGTCTGGCACCGGTAGCAAAAGCCATTAACGACGAACTGGGAATGGTAAAAGGCTTAATGACAACTATTCATTCATTTACCAATGATCAGGTACTGACTGATGTTCGCCATAAAGATTTACGCCGTGCCCGCAGTGCTGTTGAAAATCTGATTCCGACCAAAACCGGAGCAGCCAAGGCTGTAGGACTGGTATTACCGGAATTACAGGGTAAGTTTGATGGCTTTGCAGTACGTGTTCCCACAATTAATGTTTCACTGGTTGATTTAACGTTTGAAGCCGCCCGTAACACCAGTGTCGAAGAAGTTAATGCCATAGTTAAAGCAGCCAGTGAAGGCAGTATGAAACATATTCTGGGCTACAATACTCTGCCATTGGTTTCCACCGATTTTAATCATACAACTCAGGCTTCCATATTTGACAGTACATTAACTAAAGTTACCAATGGTAATATGGTAAAAGTACTGGCCTGGTATGACAATGAATGGGGCTTTAGCTGCCAGATGCTGAATACTGCACGTGCTATGTTTGGCATGGAAGTTACACCACTCGCTTAACCCGTTTTACCAGCAGAAGTACAGGCTGTCTGAATCCGCTTATACAGGCTTCAGACAGCCTGAACCTATTGTGGCAAACAGAATCAGTACCTGTTGCCATACAAACACCAGAACAAATTCAACCAAGTTAATATTAATCTTGGCAATTTTTCTCTGACAGACAACGCTGATATTTCTTTTCCGCTTCATTGAGGCACAAATTATGCTTAACTATCATTTGCAACCCCATTCTCTGACTCAGCATCTGTGGCAAGTACGTCTTAGTTTTACACAACTGGATAATCAGAACTTCAGTCTGAGTTTACCCAGCTGGGTGCCCGGTAGTTATATGATTCGTGATTTTGCCCGTCATATTGTCACTTTATCGGCCAGTTGCAACAATACACCGGCATCAGCCGAACAGATAAATAAAAACACCTGGGCTTGCAACGGACAGGTAGGTAAATGGGAGATCACTTATCTGGTATATGCTTTCGATACTTCAGTGCGTGGCTCTTTTTTAAATACTGAACGAGGTTTCTTTGACGGTGCCTGTCTGTTTTTACGTCATAATCAGCGTGAACAGGAGAACTGCCAGTTAATCATTACCGGCCTGCCTGAAAACTGGGATATTGCCACTACCATGCCGCAAACATCACAGCCCCATGTTTATCAGGTGAATAATTACCGCTCTTTAATTGATTATCCGGTGGAAATGGGCTATTTGCTGCGTCTGCCATTCAGTGCAGGCGGCATTGAACATGAAATTGTTATCAGCGGCCATTTCTCATCTTTCGATCAGCAGCGTCTGGTAGATGATGTAAGCAAAATATGTGCCAGTGAAATTGCTATGTTTGCCGCACCGGCACCGTTTGAACGCTACAGCTTTTTACTTTTTGTCGGAAATGGCATTTATGGCGGACTGGAACATAAATCCTCCTCTGCCCTCATGGCCGACCGACATGATCTGCCGCAAAAAGACGGAAAAAATACCGACGCTTATATTACATTACTGGGTTTGTTCAGCCATGAATATTTTCATGCATGGAACGTAAAATCTATTATTCCTTCTGCATTTTTAAACAGTAAACTGGATGATGAAGCTTATACACAGCTGTTATGGGCTTTTGAAGGTATCACTTCCTATTATGATGACTGGTTTCTGGTACGCAGCGGTGTGATAACACCAGAACAGTATCTGCAATTACTGGCCAAAACCATTACCCGTGTGCAACAGGGTGCCGGCCGTTTAAAGCAAAGTCTGGCAGATTCCAGCCTTACTGCATGGACAAAATATTACAAACAGAATGAAAACAGTGCCAACAGTATTGTCAGCTATTACCAGAAAGGCGCACTGGCAGCCCTGTGTCTGGATCACTATATCCGCCGGCATACCGGCCAGCAAAAAAATCTGGATGATATTATGCGTGCCCTGTATCAGGACTGGCGTCAGCGGGGTATGGGTCTGGCTGAAAATGAATGGCTGAAAATAGCCCAGCAAGCTACCGGAACAGACTTAACTCAGGTTTATCGGCAATATATTATGACCACGGCAGACTTGCCTCTGGCAGAACAACTACAGCAGGCTGGTGTACAGCTTCACTGGGCTGCCCTGCCTCGCCAGCATGGTGGTGCATATATTGAGCATTACTCCGCTGCCGAACAGCCCGGTGCAGATATGGGTGCCCGCGTTCAGCCATCATCATTCGGAGTCACCCTGCAACAAGTATTTAATCAAGGCAGTGCCGAGAATGCCGGCATGTGTGCCGGTGACCAGCTGATTGCTTTTAATGATGAAATTATTACCGATTTTAATAAGCAGTGGGCACGTATTCATGCTGGTGAAACAGTACAGATACACTTCATCCGTGATGGTTTGCTGCGACAGACTACCTTACAGGCGCAGGCAGCATTAACAGATACTGCGCTGCTGAGTATTGATGATATATTGCTGTTACAGCAATGGTTACAGCCTCAATCTTAAATTCAACCGCATATTTTTACCGTTATCTTTACAATGATTTTAGAATGACAAAAATAGCGAACATTTTTTTATGTTGCTGCGTGTGTTTAATCATTAGCAGCTGTCGATCCAATGATAATTCTAACCAGTTACCCGACAACTTTTATAAAGTATCTGACGATATATACCGCTCTGAACAACCCTCTTTAAAAGAGATTGAACAACTTAATAAAATAGGGATTAAAACGATAATTAACTTGCGTTTATGGCATAGTGATCGGAATAAACTGACCAATACAGGAATTGCTGAGATTCGGATTAATATGCGGGCAGGTAAGGTTACTGATGAAAAAATAATTCAAATCCTCAAGGCCATCAAAAATTCTCCTAAACCGATATTAATTCATTGCTGGCATGGCAGTGACCGCACAGGCGTAGTTATCGCGATGTATCGGTTAATTTTTCAGAATTGGACAAAAAAACAGGTTATCAATGAATTGATGAAACCTGAACTGGAACATCATTACAATGTTTACCCTAACATACAAAGATATATTGAAGATGCTGATGTTGAAAAAATTCGTCAGGCTGTATTTGAATAATTCCATGAAGGAATAAATAAATTAAAAGTATAGTATCAAATCAACAATCTGATTTAATAAAAATTCAAAGTGATATTGACTTTCATACTGGGAATATTGTGTATTCATGTCAGCAGATTTAACTATAACTCTCGTTCTGCCGGGTTTATTATGGCCGCATCAGGAAGCTGCGGTACCTGACTTACAGCTACCGGCACTGAATACTCTGCGGCAATGGGGTAAACATACATTACAAATCATAAGCAGGAGTCAGTTATACCAGCAATATCTGTGGGAAGGTTCTTGGGTACAACAGGCTCAGCAGCAATTAAACCTAAACCGGGAATATTGCGGCTTTATTGTCACACCTATAAACCAGACCGCCGGTATGCATCAGCTTCAGTATCTTGACGGAAATGCGCTTGGTTTGAATCCAGAAGAGGCAAAAGCTTTCTGTGAAGTATTGAGCACATGGTTACAGTCAGACGGCTGGCGGTTTTCTCCGGTCAGACCGGATTTATGGCTGGTTACCACGCCACGGGTAATTGATTTTACCCTGTCTTCTTTACTTGATTTGTCCGGCTGCATTGATGGCACCGTCAAACCTTCGGGTAAAGATGCAACCCTGATTCTGCAACAGCAAACTGAGCTGCAAATGTTGCTGCATCAGCATCCACTAAATCAGCAGCGCAGCACACGCGGTCTGCCCTCAATTAATAGTTTATGGTTTGAAAAAGACCTTATTGGCACAGCAAACCACGACACAAGAGTTTATACTAATAGCTCGTGGGCGTTGCATGCGCATGAACTACCAGTAAATTACGCAGCATTAATGGATACTCTGTCAGATTCAGACCGGCAGAAAATTGTATTGTTTAATGATAGTTTATGCTTACCAGTAAATCAGGGTGATGTTTATACCTATGCACAAATAATGCATCAATGGGAACAAGACTGGTGGCAACCTTTGCTGTCAGGATTAAAAAACAGACATATCAGCCAGCTGAATATCAGGTGTGAAGCCGGATTGCTTCCGATTCGCAAGCCCAGATTTCGTTTGTTCCGGACTAAAACCCAACCTTTTACCGGATTAAATTTATGAAGCCGGCACATATTATTACCCGTTCGGTAGATACTGATGCTATGCAAACTCTGCTTGCTCAGGGTGTTGATCCTCTGCTAGCCAAACTGTATGCAACACGAGCAGTTAAAAACAAAAGTGAAACTGAATACAATTTGTCTGCGCTGTTACCATTTCAGAATTTGAAAAATATTCAGGCCGCCAGTGAGCGACTGGCTCAGGCAATTGAACGGCAGGAAAAAATTCTGATTGTTGCCGATTATGATGCAGACGGAGCCACAGCATGTGCCTTAGGAATACGCGGTTTACAGGCAATGGGAGCGCAAACTGATTTTTTCGTCCCCAACCGGTTTGAACATGGTTATGGATTAACTGCACAAATTGCCGAGCTTGCGGCTCAGGCAGGTACGAACCTGCTGCTTACAGTGGATAATGGTATCGCCAGTGTAGCCGGCGTACAACGCGCACAACAGCTAGGCATGGACGTTCTGATTACTGATCACCATCTGCCGGGTGAACAACTGCCTGAATGTATTATTGTTAATCCTAATCAGCCAGGTGATCAGTTTCCCAGTAAAGCACTGGCTGGGGTGGGTGTGATGTTCTACGTACTAATGGCTTTACGTTACCATCTGCGCCAGCAAAACTGGTTTAGTAAACATCCGGAACCCAATCTTGCTCAATGGCTTGATCTGGTGGCACTGGGCACCATCGCCGATGTAGTACCTCTCGATCAGAATAATCGCCTGCTGGTAACTCAGGGACTCAGAAGAATTAAAGCTGATAAAATGCAAGCAGGAATACGCGCCTTGTTTGCAGTGGCCAAACGCAACCCGCAACAGGCACATGCATTTGATCTGGGTTTTGCTATCGGCCCCCGTCTGAATGCTGCCGGCAGACTGGATGATATGAGTCTGGGTATAGCCTGTCTGTTGAGCGATGATATGGAAAGTGCAACCGATCTGGCCGAACAACTGAATGATCTAAACCATGAACGTCGTCAGATTCAGCGCAGCATGCAGGATGAAGCTAATCTGCAACTGGCCGGCTTCAATACAGAAAATAGCTATAGCATCGTTGCTTATCATGATAACTGGCATCAGGGAGTAACCGGTATTTTAGCAGGCCGGTTACGCGAAACCTTTCATCGACCCAGTATTGTTTTTGCTCAGGCAGAAGATGGTATATTACGCGGCTCCGGCCGGTCTATTACCGGTTTACATCTGCGTGATGCATTGGATATAGTCAGTAAACGCCGGCCGGATATTATCCAGAAGTTTGGCGGACATGCTATGGCTGCAGGCTTAAGTATTTCCGAAATACATCTGGCAGCTTTCCAAAATGAATTTGAGGCAGTCTGCAGGCAACTCATCCGGCCGGCAGATTTAAACTATACGTACCAGACTGATGGTTCATTAGACAATCAATATCTGAACTTAGCCACAGCACAGCAACTGGCGGCTCTGGTATGGGGTCAGAATTTTCCTGAACCCTGTTTTTGCGATGAATTTAAAGTAATCAGACAACAAATAGTGGGTACCGGCCATATTAAAGCAGTGTTACACAAGAACAACTATGAATATGAAGTTATGTTTTTCCGCTGTACAGCCACCTTACCGGAACATATCCGCGTGGTTTACCGGCTAGTTGCCAATCAGTGGCGTCAGCAAATGGAGTTGCAGTTATATGCGGATTACTGGGAAATTTGTACCTGAATCAATATACAGGCTGTTTAAATACACAAATTCACTTATAATTAGCACAATTAAACATTAACATGGCTTTACTATAGCTTTCGGTTATTGAAAATTAGCCGATAATATACTGGAATAACCGTATTCCGGATAAATTGAAACAGGTGCAATATCCATTTGAATGTAAACTCAAAAGTTATTGAGATAGGAATTAGTTTGTATGAGTGTAGGATTGATTCGGGTTTTATATAAGCACCAGATTATTGATGCTGAGAAAGCAGAAAAACTGCGTCAGGAATTAGAGCAGAAACACCCGGTAATACCGGCTCTGTTACAATCCGGAGCTATTGATGCCAATAAACTGGCCAGTTTTCTGTCCAGTGTATTCAGTATTCCTTACCTGAATCTGGAGCTATATAATCAAAGTCTGGTTCCTATGGATTTAATTGATTTGAATATTATGCAGCAATATATTTGCGTGCCGATATTCAAACGCAGTAATCGCATGTTTCTGGCCGTATCCGATCCTACATCAATTCAGCATTATCAAAAAATTGCCACTGATGCCGGCTGTGTACTGAATCTGGTTATTGTCCGCGACGACCAGCTACGCCTGCTACTGGAGAATATTAGTCAGGAATCTACCAGCCTTCTTGAGGGTATGGATTCAGTTGGCGACTCGACTGCAGCAGAAAATAACGCTATGTCTGCCGACGATGAAGAAGGCGAAAACGGACCGGTCGCCAGATTTGTCTTTAAAGTACTGGGAGATGCTTTAAATAGTGGCGCATCAGATATTCATTTTGAATTTTACGAAGAAATGGCACGTGTTCGCTTCCGTGTTGACGGACAGTTGCGTGAAGTTGTACGTATGCCACTGAATATCCGTAATCAGATTGCTTCACGTATTAAGGTAATGTCCAAACTGGATATTTCAGAAAAACGCATCCCTCAGGACGGGCGTATTCAGATTCAGTTCCGTAAAGGTGCCAAGCCGATTGATTTCCGTGTCAGCACACTGCCTACTCTGTTTGGTGAAAAAATTGTAATGCGTATCCTGAATTCGGATGCGGCTACTCTGAATATCGAACAGCTTGGTTTTGAACCATTTCAGAAAGAATTACTGCTCGAAGCTATCCACCGGCCGTATGGTATGGTGCTGGTTACCGGCCCTACTGGTTCCGGTAAAACCGTATCACTGTATACCTGCCTTAATATTCTTAATACTGACAGTGTTAATATTTCCACTGCTGAAGATCCGGCAGAAATTAACCTGCCCGGTATTAATCAGGTAAATGTTAATGATAAACAGGGACTGACATTCGCTGCAGCATTAAAATCGTTTCTGCGTCAGGATCCGGATATCATTATGGTGGGGGAAATCCGGGATCTGGAAACAGCTGATATTGCCATTAAGGCTGCACAAACCGGTCATATGGTATTTTCAACCCTGCATACCAATAATGCCCCGGCTACTTTATCCCGTATGCTGAATATGGGTGTCGCACCATTCAATATTGCCAGCTCTGTTAATCTGATTATGGCACAGCGTCTGGTACGGCGTTTATGCACCTGCAAAGCTCCGGCAGAACGCCCGCCTGAACAAGCATTAAAAAAAGCTGGTTTTTCAGATGAAGATCTGGCTAAGGAATGGACATTTTACCGGCCAGTCGGCTGTGAGAGATGTAAAGGTAAAGGTTATAAAGGACGTGCCGGCGTGTACGAAGTTATGCCGGTCAGCGATGAAATGCAACGTATTATCATGAATAATGGTAATGAAGTTGATATCAGCACTCAGGCGCTCAAGGAAGGTCTGGTCGATTTACGTCATGCCGGTTTACTGAAAGTCATGGAAGGCATTACGTCTCTGGACGAGATTCTTGCAAGCACTAATGATTAAAACTGATTGTTCGCCTATACAATTAAGTCAATACTGTGAGAAAACATTATGAATAAACCAGTAGCAGTATCCAAAACCAAACCCTCTGGTACCAGTTTTAGTTTTGAAGGTAAAAACCTTAAAACCGAGCAGATCGTTCGCGGAGAGGTGACTGCCAAAAATGAAGCAGAAGCCCGATCTAAACTAAAACGTCGGCAGATACGTGTCATTCAAATTACCAAGGTCAAAAAACAGCGTCAGAAAAAAATCAGTCAGGCGGATATTACTGTTTTTACCCGACAACTATCCACCATGATGAAATCCGGGCTACCTTTAATGCAAGCATTTGATATTGCAGCAAAAGGTCACTCAAATCGTTCAATGACCCAACTATTGATGGAAATTCGTTCAGATGTTGAACAGGGTACTTCTCTAGCTGATTCTTTTGCTAAGCATCCGAAATATTTTGATGATTTTTACTGTAACCTCATCAGTGCCGGTGAAGCAGGTGGCGTACTGGAAGCATTATTAGATAAACTGGCTGTATATAAAGAAAAAACCCAAAGTATTAAGAAAAAAGTTAAAAGTGCCCTAACCTATCCGGTGGTTGTGGTCATCGTAGCAGTTGTTCTGGTTATTGTCATGATGATGTTTGTATTGCCGTCTTTTGCCAAAGTATATCAGGGTATGGGTGTAGCGCTTCCCTGGCTGACTCAGGTTATGATGAATATATCTGATTTCTTTGTGCGTTACGGTATATTTATTGTGATGGCAATCGTCCTCGGAGCAATTGGTTTTTATAAATGGTTTCAAAGCTCTGCTGATCTGAGAAAACGTTTTGATCATATGTTGTTAAAACTACCTATTTTTGGACCAATTGTTCGTAAAGCAACCATTGCCCGCTGGGCTCGCACAACAGCAACCTTGTTTGCTGCAGGTGTACCACTAGTAGAAGTACTGGATTCCGTTGCCGGAGCTGCAGGTAATATCGAATATGAAGAAGCTACTCAGGAAATCCGTGCCAAAGTTAATCAGGGTATATCTCTTACTTCTGCCATGCAGGCAACCGAATTATTTCCTAACATGGTAATGCAAATGGCATCTATCGGTGAAGAATCAGGTTCTTTGGATGACATGCTCAACAAGGCCGCAGAATTATATGAAGACGACGTAGATATAGCAGTTTCCCAGCTATCTTCCCTGATGGAACCAATCATCATGGTTGTACTCGGTCTGATTATCGGTGTTATTTTGGTAGCAATGTACCTGCCAATGTTCAATATGGGCAATGCAATAGGTTAATGTCTGATGTTAACTGATACCTTGTTTTTCAGCATAGTTGCACTAATATCAGGTTGTGCTGTTGGTAGTTTTCTGAATGTAGTGATTTATCGTTTACCTATTATGATGGAACGAAGCTGGCAGGCTGAAGCGCGAATGGCTTTACAACTGCCTGCAGAGCAATCTAACCGTTTTAATTTGTGTGTTCCGCATTCAACCTGCCCGCACTGTCAGCATAAAATCCGCTGGTGGCAGAATATACCTCTTGTCAGTTATATACTGCTACACGGACGCTGCGCTTCATGTTCAGCATCCATCAGCCCGCGCTATTTTTGTGTGGAACTATTAACCGGTGTTGCTTTTGCTGCAGTAGTCTGGCGTTATGATGTCACACCTGTTGCTGCGGGCGGTCTGATACTGACTGCCGCACTGATCACACTGACCTTTATAGATGCTGAAACCCAGCTGCTGCCTGACCAGATTACCTTACCCTTACTTTGGCTGGGTTTACTGTTTAACTGGTATTGTGAGTTTGTCCCGTTAGCTGATGCTGTCTGGGGAGCTGCATTGGGCTATCTTAGCCTGTGGTCACTTTTCTGGCTATTCAAACTGTTAACCGGGAAAGATGGCATGGGTTATGGTGATTTTAAGCTATTGGCTGCTCTTGGTGCATGGATGGGTACTGCCGCATTGCCCTTAATTGTATTTATGGCGGCAATTGTCGGCATTATTGCTTCAATTATTCTCAGAGTTGCCCGTAGCCAGCCTATGGCTTTTGGTCCGGCACTGGCCATTGCCGGCTGGATTGTATGGATGGCAAACAGTCAGATTAATCAGCTGATTCACTGGTGGCTGCGTCTTTCCGGATTTGGTGCATGACATTCTGCGTGGGTTTGTCCGGTGGCATAGGCAGTGGAAAATCTGCAGTAGCAAGCTGCTTTGCTGCTCTAGGGGTTCCTGTACTGAGTGCAGATGAAATCTCGCATCAGTTGACTGCGCCTGATGGTCTGGCTTTATCTGAAATCCGCAGACAGTGCGGGAATAATCTGTTTCTTACTGACGGCAGTCTGGATCGGCCAAAGCTGCGCAATTGGGTGTTTGCTGATTCACAGAATCGCATTCTGCTGGAAAACATTCTCCATCCGTTAATTCTGCAAAGCCTTCAGCAAGCCAGACAACACATTGCTTCGGATCAGCATTACGGAATTATTGAAATTCCTTTACTGGCAGAAAAACCGGAATTTCAACAACTGGTTCAACGCATACTCATTATTGAAGCACCGGTTAATATATGCATTCAAAGGATTCAGCAACGCAGTCATCTGGACGAAACAGCAATCCGTGCTATCATGACACAACAGGTTGACAGTAATAGCAGAAAAGCTATTGCCGATGACATTATTATCAACGATGGCAACTGGCAGGAACTTAACCGGAAAGTTATTCAGCAGCATCATTTCTATCAAGCTCTAACACCAGCCAAGTTATGACAGATATTATCCATTTCGAACACCCCTTGTCCGAGCGCGTCCGCAATTTCCTGCGCATAGCACACCTGTTTAAACACTTCCATGAGGTAGTGTCACGCAGTGAAATCTGGGCGCATCACTGTGCATTATTCTCACTATTTGAAATCATGGAAGCAGCAGCACGTGCTGAATTGAAACTGGATATTCTGCAAGAACTGGAACGACAAAAAGGTCTGGCCAGACAACGTGGCGAAGAAGGTAAAGATACCCTGGTAAATATACAAACTGCAATTACAAATCTGCAAAGTGTTCAGCAAAAATTCGGACAGCATCTGCGCGAAAATGAATGGCTGATGGCAATCAAGCAGCGCATGTTCGTACCCGGCGGTACCAGCCCGTATGATTTGCCTTCCTATTATTACTGGCAGCAAAAAAAGCCGGCAGAACGTGAATTACAGTTACACCAGTGGATCCAGAGCCTGTTACCTACTTATGAAGCCATCAAACTGCTACTGGAAATTCTGCGTCAAAACAGTCTGTCTGTCGACTGTCTGGCAACAAACGGAAGTTATCAGCACAACAGCCTCGGACAGAACATTCACCTGCTGGGTATTAATGTTTCCCAGAATGCCGCTGCACTGCCAGAAGTATCTGCCAATAAATATTTTACCCATATTCGCTTTTTACAGGCATCACAACAACAGGCACGTGGTCCGGTTTTAACCACCGATATACCATTTACTCTGGTTATGTGCAGCTTTGATCCGGTAATCAAATAATGACTGAAAAAATCACCACTGTTATTTGTCCGATATGCGGGAAAAATGTTGACTGGACTCCGTCCAGCCGCTTTCGTCCGTTCTGTTCGGAGCGTTGCAAAATGATTGATCTGGGAGCATGGGCTAGTGAAAATTATAATCTGCCAGCCGATGAAGATCAGCCGCTAAGTGAAGAAATAACACCATCAAAGCATTGATAAACAGCGGCAAATATCACTTATAACCTCACAAATATTCAATTTTATGACTTCCCCTGCTCTTTGTATTAAACAAGCAGTAAAAACCTATGCTAATGGTTTTACTGCTTTAAAAGGTGTCAGCTTTAGTGTCCAGCCAGGTGAGTTTTTTGGTTTACTCGGTCCTAACGGTGCCGGCAAAACTACTCTCATTTCTGCAATGGCCGGACTAAGCCGCCTGACTTCCGGACAAATCAGCATTTGTGGTCATGATGTACAACTGGAAGCAAACACTACCCGTAAACTTCTGGGTGTCGTTCCGCAGGAGCTGGTTTTCGATCCTTTTTTTAACGTACGTGAAGCACTGAAGTTTCAGTCGGGCTATTTTGGTCTGCGTAATAACGATGACTGGATAGATGAGATTATCGCCGGTCTCGGACTGACAGATAAAGCCGGCACAAACACACGTAATCTGTCTGGCGGGATGAAACGCCGCGTTATGGTTGCTCTGGCTTTAGTACACCGGCCGCCTGTTATCGTACTGGACGAACCCACAGCCGGAGTGGATGTAGAATTACGTCAGAATCTGTGGCAGTTTATTACCCGACTGAATACAGACGGTCATACCATTATTCTAACCACACATTATCTGGAAGAAGCACAATCATTATGTAATCGCATAGCTATGCTGAAACATGGTGAAATTGTCGCACTGGACAGCACACGCAACTTACTGGATACCGAAACAGAATTACAGCTGGCATTAACTACAGATCAAACATTACCGGATAATTTACGTCATTATCTGATTAAAGAAGATGATAATAACCATTATCTGCTCAAACTCGCTGACTACAACCAGCTAACAGCCTTATTACAAATTCTGCAGACTCAGAGAATTAACGTTATCAATCTGAATATTCTGGAAAACGATCTGGAAAACGTCTTTCTGCGCCTGACCAGTGACCATGTGAAAGGCACAAAATGAATACAATTGGTTGCTACACCCTTTTTAAAAAAGAAGTATTGCGATTCTGGAAAGTAGGTTTTCAAACTTTATCTGCTCCTATCCTCACCGCCCTGCTGTATCAGCTGATATTTGCTCATGTAATGCAGGGGCGTCCTGATATATTACCAGGAGTCAGTTACAATGTATTTCTGATACCGGGTCTGGCTATGATGTCCATGCTGCAAAATGCTTTTGCCAACTCATCTTCCAGCCTGATTCAGTCACGGATTACCGGTAATCTGATATTTATTCTGTTGCCGCCATTGGGTACCATTGCTTTTTTCTGTGCTTATGTCGGCGCTTCCATCCTGCGCGGGCTAATGGTAGGTATTGGAGTCATAGCAGTAACGGCTTTTTTCGGATTATCCATGCCACATCATATCGGCTGGATCATAACATTTGCATTGCTCGGATGTGCCATTATGGGTATGTTTGGCTTACTTGCCGGCATTGTTGCAGAAAAATTTGATCAACTGGCCGCTTTTCAGAACTTTCTTATCATGCCTTTAACATTTCTGTCTGGTGTATTCTATTCCATCAACAGTCTGTCTGAATTCTGGCGCTCACTCAGCCATTTCAATCCGGTTTTTTATATGATTGACGGCTTCCGTTTTGGTTTTTTCGGCCAGAGTGATTCCTCTCCCTGGGTTGCACTAACGGTAGTCGGCAGCTTTGCCATCGTTTTGTGTATTCTTGTCTGCGGCATCCTGAAATCAGGCTGGAAATTACGCAATTAGACATAGCAAAACGCTATAATAGCGGCCTTACTAATAACTATTCCGGAGCCCGTTATGTTAACACCAGAAGAAGTTAAAACCATGATTGCAAACCTTCTGCCCTGTGAATATCTTGAGGTTGAAGGCGATGGTCATCATTTCTTTGCCCGGATTGTATCCAGCGCCTTTAACGGAAAAAACCGTCTGGCACGCCATCGTATGATTAAAGACGGACTGGCACAGCAGATTGCCAGTAATGAATTACATGCACTATCTATTACCACTGCCGCCACTCCTGACGAATGGGCTGTCAAACAGCATTAATCCGGCAAACAGACACTATTGCCATAATTGAGAATCCATATGGAAAAATTAAAAATCCGTGCTAACGGCGCATTACACGGTGAAATTGTTATTTCCGGCGCTAAAAATGCCGCTTTACCTTTGTTATGTGCCTCCTTACTGACTCGTGATACCCTGCATCTGACCAATGTGCCCATGCTGCGTGATGTTAAAACCACCCAAAAGCTATTACAGGGCATGGGAGCACGTGTACTTACAGATAATATTCAGGAATTTGAAATAAACTGTAACAGTATCAATAATACCTGTGCACCATATGATCTGGTTAAAACCATGCGTGCATCTATTCTGGTACTGGGTCCCACACTGGCACACTTTGGTGAGGCTCAGGTCAGTCTGCCCGGAGGCTGTGCCATCGGATCGAGACCAGTAGACCAGCATCTCAAAGGGCTTGAAGCCATGGGGGCAGAAATCAGTATTGAGCATGGTTATGTCAAAGCCCGAGCAAAACGTCTGCAAGGTGCACATATTGTTATGGATATGGTTACCGTAACCGGCACAGAAAATCTGTTAATGGCAGCAACACTGGCAAACGGAACGACTATTCTGGAAAATGCTGCCATGGAACCGGAAGTTACCGATCTTGCCGATTGCCTGATTAAAATGGGTGCCAATATTCAGGGAATAGGTACACCTACTCTTACCATTACCGGTGTAGAAAAGTTACACGGATGCAGTCACCGTGTCGTTCCCGACCGCATAGAAGCCGGAACTTTTTTGTGTGCAGTGGCTATGACCGGCGGCAAAGTCATTCTTAAACATGCTGCACCTAAAACCATGCAAGCTGTTCTGGAAAAACTGAGTGAAGCCGGCGCAATTATTGAAGCCGGTGACGACTGGATCAGCATCGACATGCAACAGCGTCCTAAAGCTATCGATATCCGCACCCTGCCCTATCCGGCATTTCCTACCGATATGCAGGCACAGTTTATGGTAATGAATAGTATTGCCAGCGGTAACAGTAAAGTAGTGGAAACTATTTTTGAAAACCGTTTTATGCATGTCCCCGAACTCAATCGTATGGGTGCCCGGATATCAGCTGAGGGTAATACTGCAATTGTGGAGGGTGTAGAACAGTTATCCGGTACAACTGTTATGGCTACCGATTTACGTGCTTCTGCCAGTCTAGTACTTGCCGGTCTGGTGGCCAGTGGTGAAACTACTGTTGAACGTATTTATCATCTTGATCGCGGCTATGAAAATATAGAACAGAAGCTAGGCGGAGTCGGTGCTATCATTGAACGCATCAGTGACCACTAACATCAATAAATCACAAGGGCTGTCTGTATATTTATTTAGATAGCCCTTTATATATCATCAACATGATAAAATAAATAATCAGCATCTGATTATTTATAAAATATCCAAATATATCAAAATTGATAAGAAATAATTATCAACGGATTTGTTTATGCACTTTTTTGAATATCTTTTTTGAGTAAATTACTCTTACTCTAAAATAATTTATTAAATAAATCAAAATCTTAAATTTTATTTACTGTGATTGAAAATATCTAAATTAATATTTTTTAAGAGAATTGAAAATATGCCGATAAAATCATAAAACTAACTCGTAAAATATTATTTTTCAAAATTAATTATTCATTTAAATGAATTGCATATTTACTCGTACGATCAAATCACGTAATCCACCATCTCCGGCAATCTGAACATAGTTAACCGCTGAGGTCTGAACCATACTGTCTGAGCCGGCTGTAATGACAGCGTACGAAACTCGGCCGGCGACAGCCATACCTGTATACGCTGATTATTATCCACCCGGCGCAACCATAACCTTATTTGTGCACCGATAGCATGTATTTCCTCTACGCATGCACTGGCAATTACATTATCCTGAATATGAGTTAATACCTGTATTTCCTGAGGCCGGATATAAACAGCTACATTCTGACGGGCTTTTTCTCCTGTGGTAATCGGTTCATGATAATGCCCCAGACACAATTGCCCGTGTTCAATACAGGCATCTTCAAATACATTAACCTCACCCAGAAACTCAGTAACAAATACATTTTCAGGATTATCATACAAAGATGAGGCAGCTCCGCTTTGCTCAACTTTTCCCTGATTCATCACCACTATCTGGTCGGCCATTTCCAGCGCCTCTTCCTGATCATGTGTAACCAGTACACTGGTAATCCCAAGCTGATGATGAATTTCCAGCAGCCACTGGCGTAATTCCTTGCGCACCTTAGCATCCAGTGCACCAAACGGCTCATCCAGCAGCAGCAGCTTTGGTCTGGTAGCCAGAGCACGTGCCAGAGCAATACGCTGGCGCTGACCTCCGGATAGTTGCTGCGGATATACTTTAGCCAGCCAGTCAAGCTGCACCAGTTGTAATAATTCATGCACCCGGGCAGCTATTTCTGCTTTATTCGGGCGAATGCGTTTAGGCAGTACCTGTAAACCAAAAGCCACATTATCAAATACGGTCATATGCCTGAATAAGGCATAGTGCTGAAACATAAATCCGACCCGGCGCTCACGCACATGCAGATTACTGACCTCATCATCAGCAAAAAACAGCTCACCTGAATCTGCGCGTTCCAGCCCGGCAATGATGCGTAACAAGGTGGTTTTTCCACAACCGGACGGACCAAGCAATGCCGTCAGTGAACCGGTTGGTACCTGCAGATTAATATTCTGCAAGGCATGATAATCACCATAATATTTATTTAATTGTTTAATACGAATACTCATAATCGCTACCCAGCACGGTACTTTACTTATTCAGTCGCTTACTGCAATCTGCTCGCGCCGTGCATCTTTGAACAAACGTGTCTGCCGCCAGTCGAGATATTTCTGTAATACCAGCGTGCATAAAGCCAGCAAGGCCAGTAAACTGGAAACAGCAAATGCCCCTACCATGTTGTATTCGTTATACATCATCTCTACCAGTAAAGGCATTGTATTGGTTTCACCGCGGATATGGCCTGAAACCATGCTGACAGCCCCGAATTCACCCATTGCACGGGCATTAGTCAGAATAATGCCGTAAACCAAAGCCCATTTCAGATTGGGTAATGTGACACGCCAGAACATTTGCCAGCCACTGGCACCCAGTATCAGTGCAGCCTGTTCTTCACTACTTCCCTGAGCCTGCATTAAAGGGATGAGCTCACGCGCCACAAAAGGGAAGGTAACAAACAGAGTCGCCAGCACCATACCCGGTACTGCAAAAATAATCTGTATTCCATGTGTTTCCATCCAGCCACCGAACCAGCTGTTACTACCGAAGAGTAAAACAAACATCAGACCCGCCACGACCGGTGAGACTGCAAATGGCAGATCCAGCAAGGTTGTCCATAACTGTTTACCACGAAATGAAAAATGGGTTAACAACCAGGCCATTGCCACACCCAGTATCACATTCACCGGCACAACAATAACAGTAATCAGCAAGGACAAACGAATAGCTGAGAGTGCCTCTTCATCAGTCAAAGCAGCCAGATACAATTGCCAACCCTTTGCCAGCGCAAAACTGAATACCGATAACAGCGGCAAAAGTAACAGCAAACCCAGACACAGCAGCGTTATGCTTATCAGCAAGTAGCGCAGCCAGCGCGGTTCGGTAAGCAACTCATTGGTTTTAACTGTGCTCATCAGTATCGTCCCTGCATACGCCGGCTCAGACGCCATTGCCATAAATTCAGCATAAACAAAATGGTAAAGGAAATTATTAGCATAAATAATGCGACTGCTGCCGCTGCAGGCAAATCAAACAATTCAAATTTACTGACAATAATCAGCGGCAGAATTTCTGATTTAAATGGCACATTACCGGCAATAAAAATTACGGAACCGTATTCTCCGGTAGCGCGTGCAAAAGCCATACCTGCCCCCATTACCAGTGCCGGTAAAACTTCCGGCAGCAGCACCCTGAATACAATGGTTAATCTGGAAGCACCCAGAATAGCCGCAGCTTCTTCATATTCTCCTGATAATTCTGCCAGCACCGGCTGTACTGCGCGTACGACGAATGGCAGGCTTACCAGCAACAATGCCAGCCAGATACCTGCCGGTGTAAATGCTATCTGCAAGCCAAACCGGGTTAATAACGCACCTATCCACCCTGTAGGTGCATATAAGGTAGCCAAAGCCACCCCTGTTACTGCAGTAGGTAAAGCAAATGGCAAATCCACCAATGCATTAACCAGATCCTTACCCCAGAAGTGGTAACGTACCAATACCCATGCCACCAAAGTTCCCAGCAGCACACTGGCCAGCATTGCCAGTAAAGACATTTTCAAAGTCAGCCATACCGCAGCAAGTGTCCTTGGTTCAGAAATGACTTGTATAAAACCATGCCAGCCCAGATCAGTAACAGTCCATACCAGCATCGTAAATGGCAACAGCACCAGTACTGACAGCGATAACACACTTATGCCGAGACTAAGCGAAAAACCGGGCAGTACAGATGGCTGTTTTAAAAACAGCATAACCTTCTCTCCCACAGACCTGGCAGGCACAAACAATACCGGTAGCTGTATCAGACACACCGGCACACATTGGAAGCATCCTGTTCGGGCTATGTTCCAAGCGCAAAATACCAACCACAACAAGAAAATGAATTAACAAGTCAAAAAAAACAGAATGTAAAAATAAATTCAATCATTCCGTTAAATCAGAATCAGCCAACAATATAAAAGGCTGTTTGGGTGATTGAGAAAGAATATATTTTTGTAACCTAAGAAGCTGAGGTTATAACTCTTATCAAATCAGTAGTATTGCCCGTACCATCACCACGTAATATCATGGACGCAGGTTATTCAACATAAACACAAGTCTGCAAAAGCGAGAACACAATGCCAACATCACTTCTGGACGAGCGTAAAGATGCGCCCCTGTCGGCAGATATCAAATTCCTGACTGAAGCACTATTTAACGTCCTGCAAAATGAAACCACAGCTACTGTACAAACTGTATTGCGCCAGCTCCTCAGTGGTAATCAGCCACAAACCATCATTCAACAGGTGGTGCCTACCCTGGATTTACAACAACAGCAAGATTTGATTCGTGCATGCAGCCTATTTGCACAAGTACTGAATATTGCCGAAGATGCGCACCATGAACGGCGGCGACAGGCATATGAAAATGACAGACAGCATCCCGGACGCACCAGTTTTACTCATGTTATCAACCAAATTCAGCAACAGCAGATTAGTGCTGCGCAACTGGAACAGATTTTGCAGCAAACCAGTATCAGTGCAGTGCTAACCGCTCATCCGACTGAAGTACAGCGCCAGTGCATTCTGTGCTTTCAGCGTCATATCCGCACTATTCTCAGTGAATATGACCATTCTGATCATCACTATAATGAACAGCTAAAGCAACAGGCTGAAGCTATTCTGCTGGCTTTATGGCAGACTGATGAAACGCGCCATTTCAAAATCAGCGTAAGTGATGAAATTTATAATAGCGTTACTTATTTTCCATTGAGTTTTTTTAAAGCGGTACCAGCCCTTTACCGCAAACTGCAACAGCAGCTCACCAGCGCGTATCCGCAAATAACTCTTCCTGATGTACTCAGTATCGGTGGCTGGGTTGGCGGAGATCGTGACGGTAATCCGTATGTTAATGCAGATACTTTACAGGAAGCTTTCATCTTTCAGGGTGATACTTTGTTAAAGCATTATCATCAATGTCTGGATGAGCTGCACCAGCTGCTGCCGCTTTCTTCTCGCCGTGTTCAGATTGACAGCAGCGTGTATCATATGGCCGAGCAGTCACCGGATACCGCAACGGCTCATAGCGAAGAACCATACCGCCGTGCTCTTACCTATATACAGGCACGCCTGAATGCTACCTCCCGGCAACTGAATATTGCTCCACACAACCAGCATCATGGTCTGCCTCCATATAAACAACCAGAGGAACTTTTGCAGGAGCTTAATAATATAGCCAGTTCTTTACAACAAAATGGCAGTGCCCTGCTCACACAGGGCAAACTGGCTGACCTGATTCGTTCTGTTTCCCTGTTCGGTTTTCATCTGATGTCCATCGACTTGCGTCAGCATGCAGCCAAACATGCCGAAGTTGTAACCGAACTGTTTACACATGCCGGACTTGAAACGTTTGAGACATTAAGTGAAGCAGCCAAACAGCGCGTGCTGTTACGTGAATTAAGCACCCAGCGTCCGCTATACAGCCCTTATATTCAGTATAGTCCGCACACCATGCGTGAGCTGGCTATATTCCAGACTGCGGCGAATATTAAAAATAACTATGGTGAAACCGCTATCAATCAATGCATTATTTCTAACGCTGAAACCGTTAGCGATATATTGGTGGTAGCGTTATTGCTGAAAGAAACTGGTTTACTGAGCATCAGTAATGAGAAACCGACCAGCCGGATTAATATTGTTCCTCTGTTTGAGACCATTGATGCCTTGCATAATTGCATCAGTATTATGGATAAATTATTTAATCTGCCCTGGTATCGTGCTTTTTTGCGTAGTCGTGATAACCTGCAGGAAATTATGCTGGGCTACTCCGACAGTAATAAAGATGGTGGTTATGTAACCAGCCAGTGGTCACTTTATCAGGCTGAGTCGAGACTGGTACAACTGTTTGGTCAGCACCATATCCGTCTGCGACTGTTTCATGGCCGTGGTGGCAGTGTCGGTCGCGGTGGCGGACCTTCATTCGATGCAATCATGGCACAGCCGGCTGGCAGCGTAGCCGGACAAATACGCATTACTGAACAAGGAGAAGTTATTACCGCCAAATATGCTGATCCGACCAATGCAGAACGTAATCTTGAAGCACTCATTGCTGCTACTCTTGAAGCTACTGTTTTACCCATGCATAACAGCGAGCCTGACAGCGAACTGATGAATGCATTGTCTGTCAGCGCATTCACACATTACCGGCAATTAATTACCTTCCCGGGATTTATTGATTATTTTCTGCAAACCAGCCCGATTCAGGAAATTGCGAGCCTGAATATTGGCAGCCGCCCCGCCAGCCGGAAAACACTGGCTAAAATTCAGGACTTACGCGCCATACCATGGGTATTCTCATGGACCCAGAACCGCCTGATGCTGCCGGCCTGGTATGGTTTCGGTAGTGCAGTAGCGGAACTGATTGAACAGGACAGCACCAATCTGCAACGCTTACAGCAGCAGGTTAAAAACAGTCCGTTTTTTCAAACCATGCTTTCCAACATGGATCAGGTCATGGCCAAAGCCGATCTTACTATTGCTGAGGCTTATGTAGATCTTGCCAGTGATCAGCAAGCTGCCAGAACCATTTACACCATGCTATCTGAAGAGTTTGAGCGCAGCCGGCAGGCTTTGCTTAATATTTTGCAACGTCAGCATTATCTGAGTGATAACCGCACTCTGGCACGTTCTCTGGCCTTGCGTATTCCCTATCTGAATGCACTGAACTGGTTGCAGATACATCTGCTGCAACAACTGCGCCAGCAGCCGGATAATAGTGAGATACTCCAGCTCATCCATCTGACAATTAATGGTATTGCACAAGGGTTGCGTAATACCGGCTAGATATCATCCTGTTTTGCGGACAGTATTTCCATTCTGTCCGCTCATCACCAGGACATATAGCTTGAATTTTTCCAATGGAATATTTACTTTTATATCCAAAATAAAACACTTGGATACCGATATATAAATATATTTAATTTATGGAAAAATCAATGCATTAAAATTAATAAGTAAAAGTGATTACAAATTTGTTACAGTCGCTTGAAATCGATATACAACGACCCAATTTATTCACATAACTTACCCTTTTGCAGAGGAAAAAATATGCAACCGGAAAACAATACCGAAAACGAAACACAGGTTAACGATAATACTGAAACCACAGAACCAATTGTCGCTCCTGAAGCTACCGTAGAAGAGTTACAGGAACGTATTAGCGAACTTGAAGGGCAACTCAAAGACGAACAGTTACGTTCACTCGCCAATGAACAAAATCTGCGCAGACGTCATCAGGATGAACTGGAAAGCGCACACAAATTTGCCGGACAGAAATTTGCCAGCGCTATGTTGCCAGTTAAAGATTATCTGGAAATGGCCCTGCAAGATCAAAGCGGTAACTTTGACGCATTGAAAATGGGCGTACAAATGACGCTGACCGAATTACAAAAAGCATTCGATCAGTCTAATATTAAAGAGATTGATCCTAAAGCCGGCGACAAACTTGATCCGCACCGTCATCAGGCCTTGCAAAGTGTAGAAAGTGAGCAAGAACCCAATACGGTAGTTTCGGTAATGAAAAAAGGTTATACCCTGTCCGACCGTGTATTACGCCCTGCTATGGTAACTGTAGCTAAAGCTGCTGATACAGAATAAACTGTATTTTCTAAAAGCCGTCAGACATACTGTTGTTCTGACGGCTTTGTATATATAACGATTTTATATTTATTCAATAAATCAACATCTATAAAATATTTTTACTTCAGCATTGAGCTCAAAAACGCCTGTGTTCGTGTATGCTGAGGATTAGCAAAAAAGCTGCTGGCTTCACCAGCCTCAACAATCACACCTTTATCCATAAACAGCACCTTATCAGCCACCTCACGCGCAAAACCCATTTCATGAGTGACCACAACCATAGTCATTCTGTCTTCAGCCAGTTGCTGCATCGTTTTCAATACTTCGCCGGTTAATTCAGGATCAAGCGCTGAAGTAGGTTCATCAAACAGCATAATTTGCGGCTGCATAGCCAGTGCACGGGCAATAGCAACCCGCTGTTTTTGTCCGCCGGATAATTGAGACGGAAAATAATCCTGTTTATTAGCCAGACCAACCTTGCGCAACAACTCCTGTGCCAGCGGAACAATCTCATCACGCTTCATTTTTTTCACAGTTATTGGTGCTTCAATGATATTTTGTAATACGGTCATGTGCGGAAACAGGTTGAACTGCTGAAAAACCATACCCATCCGAGTACAGATTTTTTTTATCAGGCCTTCAGATACATAATGGGCACGATTGTGGATATTGTTCTGTACCAGAAAATCATTTTCAATGGCGATACTCCCCGCATCTATCTTTTCCAGATAATTCAGACAACGCAATAATGTAGATTTGCCTGAACCGGAAGAACCGATAATGGCAACTACTTCTGAGCGTGCTACCTGAATATCGACGCCTTTGAGTACTTCAGTATTACCAAAAGCCTTATAAATACCGCGGGCATCTATCATTAAATCAGTCGTCGTAGCGTGCATAGCGTTTCTCCATTTTCTGGAAGCCCCAGGTCAGAATCAGGGTCATAATCAGGTAGAATGCAGCCGCCACAAAAAACGGCATCAGATTAAATTCACGCTGTACCAGCTGATAAGTTACCCGCATCACATCCTGTAATGCCAGCACATATACCAGCGATGTATCTTTAACCAGTGTAATCGTTTCATTGCTTAACGGCGGCAGAATTTTTTTCCACATTTGTGGTAAAACAATACGACGCATGGTTTGGCCGTAGCTCATCCCTAATGTCTTTGCTGCTTCATACTGTCCCTTACCTACCCCCTGAATTCCGGCACGGAAAATCTCTGCAAAATAAGCAGCATAGTTAAGCACAAACGCTACTACCGCTGTAGTATATGCCGGCAGTAAAATATTTACTGCCGGTAAAGCAAAGTAAATAAAGAAAATCTGTAGCATCAAAGGTGTGCCGCGCATCACCCAGATATAAAAATTAACAATATAATCCAGCGCTCTGATTCCGGAAAGGCGCAATAATGCCAATACCAACCCTAACGGAATAGACAGTAATAGGGTAATGGCAAACAGGCTCAGAGTAATTTTTGCTCCTGTCCAGAGTTCAGGCAGCATATTTAACACATAATTCATGTGTATTCCTTAAAACAACAATAACGCTGCCTGAATAAATTCTATTCAGGCAGCGTTGATTCCAAAGTAAAACAACATTTATTTAATGATGTCTTTACCGAACCATTTTGTAGCAATTTTAGCAGATGTACCATCTGCTTTCATACTATCCAGAGCCCCTTGAATTTTTTGCTCTAGAGCCTGATCATCTTTACGGAAAGCAACAGCATATTGTTCTGTACCAAAATTATCACCTAATACTTTATATTCATTAGGTTTTTTTGAAACATAATAGCGACCGACTACTTCATCTACAACCAGTGCATCTACACGTTTGGCGGATACATCCATTAATGCTGTCACATTATCTGCATATTTCTTCAATTCTTTGAATGATTTGGCTGTATTCTGATCAGCTTCTACTGCATCAACAGCACTACTGCCATCCTGAACTGCCACAATTTTACCGTTCAGATCAGCTTTAGTATTAATTCCGCTATCAGGACGGACAACAATAATCTGATGATTGTCCATATACGGTTTGGATAATAATAATTGCTGCTGCCGCTGTGGAGTAATGGTTAATCCGTTCCACAGCATATCAACACGTTTACTGTTAAGCTCCGATTCTTTAGCACTCCAGTCAATTGGCTTAAGCTCAACATTCAGACCAGCACGCTTGGCTGCTTCACGAGCCATATCAATATCGAAACCAACCAACTCATTTTTTTCATTACGAAAGCCCATAGGCGGAAAGCTGTCATCCAGCCCCATTACTACCTTTTGACCTGTACTCTCACCGGAGCTGGAAGCAGTACCTGAGGCAGATTCACCACCACAGGCAGCTAACGCCACCGCAACCACAGAACCAAATAAAAAATTACGTATGGCGTTTTGCATATATAAAGTTCCTGATTTAAAGGTAATAGATAATTGTGTCATACACACTATACCGGAATTTTTTAACACTTTCATCAGCCGGCAATCAGGTACTTACTGTAAATACCAGAACACACAGCAGACAAATACCAAGTTATTATTGGTCATTTTATCTCTGATTCAGCATGAACCGTGCTGATACTAACCATGAAGATTCACTGCGATATTATGCGGCAGCCGAATGCAACGCTTGATGGTTCATACGAAAAAACAGTTTACCATCTTCTTCAATACGCCGTATGGGCCATTGATATACTTCACTCAGCAAAGCAGATTGCATAACATCCTGAGGTGTTCCTGAAGCAACTATCTGCCCTTCATTCATTAATACAATAAAATCAGAATGATTTGCTGCCATAGTTAAATCATGCAGTACCATAACAACAGAAAAATCATCGTGATGCTCATGTAAATAATGCATCAGTTGGTGCTGATGACGAATATCCAGATGATTACATGGTTCATCAAGCAGTAGTAATGGTGCATTCTGAAGCAGTGCACGTACCACATTAGCACGCTGCTGTTCACCTCCGGATAAACTGCCTATGCGTTGCTGTGCCAGTGTGCACAAGTCGAAAACATCAAGTAACTGCCGGAGCTTTGCTGCGGGTGCCTGAGCTTTCTTAAACCAACCGCCCTGAGGAGAGCAGCCAAGCTGTACATACTCAACTACCGTAAGCGGCAAATTATATTGTCCGTGCTGCCCCACCCATGCAATCTGCCGACGCTTTAAACTATTGTCAACCGGTTCTCCAAATAATTTGACACCGGCACCATGCAGGCCTAACAGTGCACGCAGTAAGGTTGACTTACCTGCACCATTCGGCCCGATAATACTGATATGCTGATTGGCCGGTAAATCAAGTTGTGGTACCGATAAAATACAACGGCCACGTGGTTGTACATGTACATTGCGAATGGTAAATAAATTTTCCATATCCAGATCCTAGCGACGCAATGGCTGTAAAAACAACCACAGGAAAAATGGTCCGCCAAGTAAAGAAATTACAATACCCACAGGTAAATCAACCGGATAACTCAGCCAGCGCGATACGCTGTCTACCAGCAGCAAAAATATTGCCCCCAGCCAGGCAGATAACAGAATAATTTTACGCCGGCTGCCGCCACGATTACGGGCAACCACATTCGGTACCATCATACCCAGAAAACCTATAATACCGGCCATTGATACCGCTGCTCCGGTTAACAGAGCAGAGCCTATCACTGCCCATATCCGGGTACTCCCGACAGCAACACCCATACTAATGGCTGTTTCTTCTCCCAGCATCAGAATATCCAGTCGCCTGCCCACCGCTACCAGAACACACAACCCCAGCAGCATTACTACCAGCGCATACCATGGCGAAGTAAAACCGGACTCAGCCAGACTGCCAGCCAGCCAGCTAGTTGCACTGCGTAAAACCATATCATCCGACATAAACAAAATCATGCTTACCAATGCACCACAAAAGGCACTGATGACAAAACCCATCACCAGTAGCCCTAATGTTCCTCCGCCTAGTAGACGATGTACCGTCAGAATCAGAACACATACCAGCAAAGCCCCCAGAAACGCAGCCATTGGTACTGTTACAGCACCCCAGCCACCTGCCAGAACGGCAATAACCCCCAGTGCGGCACCACCGGAGGTACCTATCAGGCTCGGATCCGCCAGCGGATTATCAAATAATGCCTGCAATGCAGCACCGGAAGCAGCCAGTGCGGCACCCACTATCAGCGCTACCAGCACTCGCGGCAGCCGGATACCTAGTGTTATCTCATCCATGGATTGCGGCCATTGCCAGCCACCCATACCCAGTCCTAGACAAAACCAGCTCAACAGTAAACTGAATAATATAGCGGCGATAAACCAAACCAGTTTAGGCCAGAACACACTTTTCACTCTGTTGTTATCAGGCGTACCGGCCGTTTGCTGCACTTGCGTCATAATTATTGTGCCAGTTTATAAAGTTTAGGAATGACCTGCGGAGTGTTCAGGCCATAACGAAAAATATCATTTGACGGCATAAAATAGATTTTCTTTTGTTTTGCGGCTGGAGAAGCAGCAATTTCCGGCCGTTTAATCAAGCCCTGCACACCGCCTGTCAGTTTTTGGTTACGTTCGGCAATCAGAATGATATCCGGTTTCGCGGCCAGCCATGCCTCGCGTGACATCGGTTTCATACCTTCAATAGCAGCGGCTGCATTAATACCACCAGCCCGCCTGATGAGTTCATCCGCAGCAGTACCCCGACCGGAAACATAACGACCATCATAGCTAATCAGATAGCGCTTACCGGTTTTCGGCATCTGTTTCACCTGACTGAGCCAGCGATCTGCCAATGCATTGGCTTCTTTACTCTTACCAATAAGCTGTCCGATCTGGCGAATACCGGCCGCATAGCCATTAATATCATCCTTTGGCGCAACATTCACCGCTTTAACACCTACCCGGTTCAGATTGGCGTAAATACTGGTTGGCTGTGCCATCCACGAACCCAGAACAAGAGTTGGTTTTCTGGCCGCAATCGGTTCCACACTCAGCCCGTGAAACAAGCCGATACTGGGCACATTCTTTAAAGCCGGATTAGTAGAAGCCCTCTCGCGCCCTACTACTTCTTTAGCACTACCCAACTCCACCACAATATCTGCCACATCAGGCGTCAGCGTAACAATACGAGCAGCAAACGCAAATGGAAAAGCAGCGCACATAGCCGCTGCCAACAGTAATTTTTTCATAATCCACCCTTTAATTACTCATATTACAGTGGCAGATATCCATATCCCTAGTAATTTATGATTTCACCATAACTACAAAATGCATATCTGCCCCGGCTACTTAATCTGCTAACAAACCATCCATCAGCTGATGCCATGATTGCATTTCATCATTACCTTCTTCACGGCGACCAAAAATTTGCACCACAGTTTGACGATTTTTGTCGAAACCTTCTATACAGGTCACATAACCTTCACTGATCGGACGCCGTACCACCCAGGTTTCCACAATATCACTATCGCGCAGATGCAAATCAAAGCCTTCTTCCGGTACTTTGGCATCCAGTACATTCAGATAGCCATGTGAGCGTACTACGTTGTGTAGTTTACCGGTCTGAATCTGCACTAAGCCACGATTACCGACAAATACCATAATTTCCAGATTATTTGCCTGAACATACTGCAGAACTTCTTCCCATACACTGCGATCGACCTGCTTAGTGCTGCCTGCCGGTGCATGACGGTAAGACTGCTGGCGGTCAATTTTAAAAGTCTCCAGCAAACCACCAAAATGATGTACATCTTTCAGCTCATTCCAGCGCTCCTGAAAGGCCTGCTCGCGCTCTGGTGACAATGGTTCCGGTATCGTTACATTAATTTCCGGTGCCGGCAGAAATTCCGGTTTGCCACTGGTTGCGAATTCATCAATCAGAGCCTGCCATGCGTCCAGTTTAGTTTCATCACGCATGAAAACTTTTTCAATACTCATGCCGTATTCGTCATAAAACTGAATCGAACGCATGGTTCTTTCACCAATCACCACAGTTGTAGCGATAGCATGATGCCAGTTATGCAGGAAAAAACGTAAATCCAACCCGCCCACATTCAGCGCCAGCCCTGTACGCGCAGTCAGCGTTACATGTTCATAAACACCAACTTTTTCATGTACTGCGGCATCATTACGCACCACACTCAAAACTTCTCCCAGGGTTTCCAGCTTAAGTACCAGATCGCGAATCCGGCTGCCCAGATAAACAGAGTCCGGAGCATCTGCCATTAATGCGCCTTCACTCACACCCAGATCAGCTGCTGCCTGACGCGGAAAGTACATTCCTCCTTCGACAGTTGCCTTTTTATCCAGATATTGTTGCCATAAACTCATGTCTCGTTCCTTTACAAAGTTATTATTGATAGTGATTTAGCAAATAATTCAGCTAATTATTTTATTTTCAGATTTATTTAAAAGGTATAGCGCAACCCTACATTAAATGTCCGTCCCGGAGCAGAATAGAAATCAGCATTGTCTCTGGTTAACTTAGTCGCATTGCCGTCGCTTTGCCCAGAGGTTCCCGACTGACTGTTTACATTCGGCATCATGTAAGCAATATCTGCCCAGTTCCAGTATTTCTTATTAAAAACATTATTCACACCGGCACGGAAACTCAGATGCTTAGTTGGTTTCCAATAGCCACCCAAATCAACCAGCGCGTAATTTCTGGACGGATTATAGTAACTTGTTCCTTTTGGAACATTTTGAATGTCGCTATCATCTTTTTTCGCCACATAGGTTAAATAAACATTGGCTCCCCACACTTCCTTATCATAGGCAAGACCAAGTTTCACTTTAACCGGCATCACTGAGTTAAGCGGTCTGTCTACGCCTTCCTGGCGAATCGAGCCACGCGAATAGGCTATTGAGCCATTTACTTTCCAGTCTGGTGCGAACTTCCAGCGTGCATATGCTTCACCGCCGTAAATATGTGCCTTACTGAAATTCTGTGCCTGCAATACCAGCGTCTGTTTACTGCCCGGACGGCTCCATACAGCATCAGCCGGTAGCTTCACCACATCAGAAATATTTACATAATCAATAAAGTTTTTATAGTGATTATCAAATCCGGCTATACCGTATTCAAAAACATCATTTTTACCGCGTAAACCAAGCTCAAAATTATTTGCAGTTTCCGCTTTTAGATTCGGATTACCCCAGGAACTGTAGTTTCCCGGATTCCATGAAGAAGCCAGCTGCTGAGATGATGGCGCATTAAAACCACGGGCATACTGAAAATACGGTACCAGCAATGGAGTAATCTGGTAGGAAATACCCAGACGAGGTGTTAATGCACTTTGATGTTTTTTGCGCAATTCACCGATTTCACCATTGATTCCGGTTACAAAGCCATTGGAATTAGGCTTCATATTATAGTAAGCAGCCGACAAACCCGGACTGACAACCAAATTTCCCCATTGCAGATCTGCATCTATATACGCACTGGCCCGAATAGTTGTGTTATCGGCATTAGGCTTCGATCTGGCATAATATCCTTGCCAGTCACTAGTTAATTCATGGTGCGCAAAACTCAGACCATAGCGCCATTCCTGACTCAGACTACCTGTATCAAAATGTGATGACCAGTCTGTCGTCAATCCCCATACTTTATCTTTATTGGTAAAATCAAAAACGCAACGATTATTCCGGTCAGGAACCATACTGGTACAACCTTTGACATAGTCACGACGAGTACTTGAATCTGTTTTAGTCTGCTGCCAGTAAATCTGAGTTTTACCTGAATGAATCAATCCCTCATCACTATGATAATCATGCCCCAGTGAAAACCGTGTTTTCTTGTTGTCATCTATACCGCGTACATCAGTATAGGTACTATTTACCTGAGACAATGAATCAGTCCACTGATTCCGGCTCAAATATTCAGCAGTAAAATTCAGAGTATTTTTGTCATCAATATCAAATTCGTGCTTAGTAAGAAAATACCGGCTATTGTGATCAACAGGGTCTGATTTAGTACGCAAAGCCCCTTTGCCGCCAATATTACCCCGGTTATCCACTTCATCACCTTTACGGTAAGTACCCAGTACCATTCCGCGCCAGCGGTCACTTCTCATTGCACCGGCGCCTGTTACCGCTGTAGATTTATCCACACTGTTATACTGGGTATCGATATAACCACCCTGATTTTCACCCTGCAATATCTCATCAGGAGTAAGTGTGTGCATGGCAACAACACCGCCCAAACCAAAACCACGGGCATTTTTACTGATATCAACACTACTGAGCGCGGAAACATCCATAAAATTACCACGACCGAAAATCGCATACTGTCCCGTATGCTTCATTTCATTTGCTTCAGGCAACTCAATTCCATCAATGGTCATACCAACCCGGTTACCACTTAAACCACGAATATTGACACTATCATTACCCTGTCGTGTACCCTGAGTATCCAATACCTCTACACCCGGAATATCTTTTAATGCCGTTTTTAAATCCACCGCACCTTGTTTCTTAATAGTATCTGCCTTAACTTTAGTATCTTTGAATACACTTGGCGTAACACGTTTACCCTCAACATGAATTGTTGGCAAATGAGCTTCGCCTTCGGCATAAACTACTGCAGGAAAGCCGATATAAGCTACAGCCAGCGCAATAATCTTGGGTGAGCGGCGCATATTAAGTTAACCCCTTTTGACACAAATTAATATAAAGATGCCGCATTGTAATCAATAATGATTCTTTTATACAAGTGCAAATAGGAATTATTCTTATTAATTTTAAGTCATATTTTTCTAATACTGCTCAGCTGCTTTTTACAGTATTCTTATAAATGACAGTAAGCATAAATATGTTTTAAATCCGGACAGATCGGCCTTGCAAAAATATAATTTTTTATTAATATAAAAACATTCATTCCTCATAATTATTCAAAATTACCTTTGTATGAAATTATATAAACTTTGTTTTAGGTTATTTTATATTCTGAATTTATCTTTCAGAGTAATAAAAAATTTATTTTATCAATTATATTATTAAAATAAAATTTGCTAATTTCTATATAATAAGTATCTCTCATCACCGCTTACTGTCGGTTTACCACTGCCTAATTCAGATTATTATTTTTTTAACATTCTAAATGTATCAATGAGAACCAGACAAATACAAAATACTTCCTGAAACAATCATCATAATTAAAATTACACATCCAGATTACAAAACACAGCAGCCTGCTACCAGAACTTAATCAGGCTATATTACAATTATTCCATTATTTATATTGATTATCACAGACAGCCATGCAACTTGATCGTACTCTTCAGTATCAGATTCTTACCGAACTTACCAATTGTTTTCCGAATCCCTCATCGCAGGAATTTTTTGACCAGTTAGTAACACAACATAGCCTTGATCATGTACTGGGCAATCTTATCTATCTGGACGGACACGGATTAATCCGGTTAAAAATCGATCAGGGATTTAATTATAAAGAAATTCTCTGGACACTAACCGAACCAACCGTAAAGGCATTTGATTTTCTGGCAGACGATGGCGGTTTAGCAGCTATTCTGCAGACCGGAACAGAAAAACCGAATAATAAATAGGCAAATACCTGACCTGGTCAGTAAATTTAATAAAAATGACACATTAAAGTATATAAAATCATTTGTTTTTATGTATTCTAATGGTAGAAATGTATTTAGTTTGGTAAATTACAGATTCTGAATTATTGTTAACTGATTCATATTGCTTTTTTCTGTAAGATTACGAAAGAAAGTAATATAGCAGGTGATTATCTTGCATAAAAGTACAAACCTTCATATCTTTTCGCTCAAAGAGAAAATCTATCTTTTTTTTTCATCATTTTATTACCACTTATTAGCATTCGCCTAAGCATTTACTATTATCCCTCCTCATCACAAATCCAGAGCATCAATCAGGAAATCTTTCAGCTTTCATTACAACAGCAAGAGTTACTACAGCAGCCTGAAAGTTATGAGAATAACTGCAAACGTCAGCAGATAAAGCAAGAAATTAAAAAGCATAATTTCGCACTTACATATGCCAGACCACTCGCTATCGGCGGCATAGTTAGCGGTATTATGTGTCTTTTTTCCGGAGTAGTTGCTTTATTCCTGATTCAGCATTTGGGTAGAAAAGCAGATAAATCTTTAAAACAATTGCGCATTAATTTTACTCGTGCGTCGCATATGATACAGGCAATTTTGCTGATATTGCCCATCAGTCTTATTCTGTCTTTTTTATTCGTTTTCATAATACTTACTGATGGTACAAGACCGGAGAAGGCAATCATCCCTCTGTTTGTTGTAGCAGGATTATGCTTTTTCTATTTACGCAGATATAACAAACAGGATAATACAGGAACAGCCAGAGTAAGCGGTGTGCTGATCACAACTGAAACCAATCCGGAATTATGGAAATTAATTAGGGAAATTGTACAAAAGCTTGGGTTAAACGCTATGCCAAACCATATTGTACTTTGCATAGGAAATGGCTTCAGGGTAAGTAATAAAGCAGTTCGTCTGTATCCGGACAGAATAGTATTAACAGGAAATACTTTATATCTGGACAGTACTTATATTAATTATTTAACCTTAGCAGAATTATCCAGCATAATTGCGCAGAGATTAAGTCATATTGCCAGTAATGATTTAAATGTATCTGCAAATTTTAATCGTCAGATTGATAAGTTAACTGAAACAGCTAATTTTTTATACCAGAATTATTTATCCTATTCTTTATTCGAAAATTATTTATTCTACCCTCCATATTTGCTAGCCAAATATTTTTATTGTTCGTTCAATAAAGCAATTCATTGGTGGTATCGTTCCACAGAAGCTATGGCGGATTTAAATGTTTTAAAAGTTACCCATAAAGAGCAATTTGCTTTAGCCTTAAGTAAAATGCATCTTTTGCAAACACGAATTAATCAGGCATTGGAAAATTATTACTATAAAACACATATAAACTTTCTGCCTTTAGATTATGTTACACACTATGTAGAACACTCAGAAACACCATCGCTTAGCAAACTTCTAAAAAAATCACCTTCTGTTTATGCCCGGCACCCGACTTTAGCTCAACGACTGTCTTACATTAAATATGGCGAATTAAACCGTTTGAGTGGTTTGCTCATCAACATTAGTCCAACCACGCTTCTGAAAGATTTATTTAGTAAAGAACTAAACATCCTGCAATCAGATTATCAAAATGATATACAGGAAACAGCAGAAACTAAATTAAATTATCTGAAACATATCAGTAGTCAACATCAGGAAACCATTACCTTAAAACAGGGCGGAATAATCAGATCGTTTCTGCGATCCCTGCTGGCTGGTCTGTTTATCTTAATAACATATGCTTGTATTACAACTGATAAAGCATATGATTCAGAGTGGCTGATAGGTGTCATTATCCTCTCAATGATTAGTGCTTTTTGCTTATTCAGATGCTACAAAATGTATAAAAGCATTGGTTCAGCACTACTTACCATGAAGCCACGCGGATTAATTCTTCCCTGCTTTGATAAAGCTATTCCATGGAAGCAAATAGACTCTTTTGAGATAACTGGCCAAATGTACAAAAAGCTAACTCTTTATCTCAATCCAGCATTCAAACCAGGAGAATTCAAACCATGTTACGCAAAAATAAAATATAACAAACGAAATAATCATATCCAGATAACTGCATATGAAATCAGAGGCAAAATAAAGTTACCGGATTGTGAGTCTTTAATATCAGACTACATAACAGTTGCTCATGCCCAAATAGAGCTGCAGTTATTTATGCAAAGCCAAAAATAATCAATAGATTATGATTAAATTCATTATCATTCCTATTATTCTGCTTCTTCAGATAGCCGGCTATATGTTTCTGTTTTATGAAAATAAACATGGACATGCTGATTTTCCTATTGAATGGGTCATATTTAACATTTTGGGAATTTTTAACCTGATTATATTGGTACTGTCTTATTTTCTTTTTTTTAATTCTGAAAATAAAATTTCTTTTTGGTGGATTCCTGTAACAATAGCTGTAATTACTATTATCAAACTGATTATTCAATATACAAGAATGGCTTTGGGTGAATTCTAAATTTATTAGCACAAAACGAGACAGGGAAAAGAGAAAAATTTATCTTTTGCAATAATAGAAAGAGAAGGAGGTAATATAACCGATATAAAATCTTTTATTAATTATTTAACTTTAGCAGCATAATCGCACATAAATTAAATAACATTGCCAGAAATCATTTAAATGCATAAGCAAGTTTTAATCATCAAATTGATAAGTTAACTGAAACAATTGATTTATTTAAAAAATATTTATTTTATCGAATATATCTGCCATCTAAATATTTTTTATCATTCATTTAACTAGACAATTTATCAATGGAATCGTTCCAAAGAGTTTATGGCAGATTTAGATGCTTTAAAAATGATTCCTAAATAGCACTTTACCTTAGACGTATCTTTTGCAGGAGCCAATTATTCAGGCATTGGAAAATTATTATTACAAAACAGATATAAATTATCTGACTTAGATTATGTTACATATTATGTAAGAAAGTCAGAAACACTGTCACTTAGCAAACTACTTAAATAATCACCTTCTGTTTACAACCGATACCCGAATTTAGCTCAACGGCTGTCTAGTATTAAATATTACCAGCCTAAATCATTGAATATTTTACTCATTAGCATTACTGCAACCAGGCTTCCGGAAGATCCGTTTAATAAGGAATTAAGCATTCGGTAATCGAATTACCAAAACGATGTACAGGAATTAGTAGAAATTAATTTAGATTATCAAAAAAGCATCATTAATGATCATCAGGAACTCATTATCCTAAAACAGGGCGGAATTATCAGATTATTTATGCGATCCCTGCTGGCAGATCCGTTTATCTTAATAATATATGCTTGTATTACAACTGATAAAGCACATGATTCAGAGTGGCTGATAAGTGTCATTATCTTCTCAATGATCAGTGCTTTTTGCTTAGTCAGATGTTACAGAATGTATAACCCATTGGTTCAGCACTACTCACCATGAAGCCTCGGGGATTGATTCTTCCCTGTTTTGATAAAGCCATTGTATGGGAGCAAATAAACTCTTTTGAGATAACTGGCAAAATGTACAAAAAGCTAAATCTTTATCTCAATCCAACATTCAAACCGGGAGAATTCAAACCATGTTACGCAAAAATATAATATGACAAAAAAATAATCAGTAGATAAATTACGACTGATAATAATCAATAAAATTTTTACCAATATTTAAGTAATTTCTTTATGAATAAATTTTAAAATTAGCGAATTTTAATATATTAAATATGTTCAATTTCCTGCATTCTTTACTTTATCAGAGTTTTTAATTTGTATATCAGTGTATGTATATGCAACAATCAATTTCTGTTCTGGGAAATAATTTGAATAATAGTACAACCCAAACGACTCAATACAAGCCCAACAAAGAGCCAGTTTAGTTCAATTGTATTTGTATTATATTATTGTTAAAATAAATTAACTTAAAATATCTTTTGATATTTAATCAAAAAAATATTAAAATTTAAATAGTTATAAGGCTACAACCTTAAAAACAAAAGCATATTTATATATATTTATTTAAGAGAGGATCTATTTTAGTTCAACAACTATCTTAATATCAGTACAGGAACAATATAGCTTATGCAGTTAACCTATCAATATCAGTGAAACAGCTTTCTCTAAGCAATTTATTTAATAATGAATTAGCACATCTACATCAAATTGATACACGGAAAGTAATAAAAATGAACCAGCGTGAACCAAACCATCATGTGAGTTATGATCATAATCAAGAAACCATTACCATAATACAAGGCGGATATATTCGATTATTTTTTCGCGCATTAATAGCAATCTTTTTCATTATTATGACATATTTGATAATAAGATTTGGTCATAAAATGGATTATGGAAGTAAAATATCTTCAGTTCTGATAAGTATTTATTTTTCATCTAGATGTTACAAATTGTATAAATGTATAGGTTCTGCACTACTTACCATGACGCCGCAAGGATTAGTTCTACCTTGTTTTGATGAAGTTATTCCCTGGGAACAAATAACCTCATATCAGATAATTAAAAACATGCATATCAAGCTAAAAATTTGTCTTAATCCTGCATTTAAATTAGGGCAACCTAAATTTTGCGGCGCAGAAATAGACTATTATTGTAATAAAAAAGAAAATCGTATAGAGATAACAGCATATGAAATCAAAGGTAAAATACAGTTATCCGACTGTATTCAACTGATATCAAAATATAAAACACTTTCCGAAGCTAAAGCTTGAATACTAAAATCTACACTTAATAAAATAGTTTATACATCAACTAAAGCAGATAACAATCAGAAAAATTTCAGAGGATATCTAAATAAATTTTCTTATGAATAAATATTTAGATATAAAAATTTTCACTACTATTGTAGTTAAATTTCAACTCTCTATCAGTAAACTGCATGCTATACAGCTAATATGCAGTTTACTAGCTACATTTTCTGATTACATGATTTTAAAAAATTTAGTTATGTAATAAATATAAAAACAAAGTGTAAGATGTAATCTTACCAAAACATTTACCATTGATAATTAAATGTAGACTCTACCATTCGCCCGCTACAATAACGGCAGGTAAACTTTCCGCTCAAGAAGCAACATATTTTTTATCAGCCTTAATTCTATTTCAGACATAAATTTGAATAATAAAATAAAAATTTGTTCTCTGAATAATGCCTAATATTCTATCTAGAGAATATTTATTCAATATATTGTTGAAAACAACTGTATACTATAGTTGTCAGTACATCTTATAGCTGGTTCAATATTTTTTCTGCTAGTTGTCTGACTTTCTTTTAACCTTTACCGGTTAATTTATCCGGGGTGCCGCTGGCTGAGATTACACCCGTAGAACCTGATGCGGTTAGTACCGCCGAAGGGAGTATAAAACACGCTTTTTTCGAATAATAAGTCTGTTTTGTTACTCCTTAATATATTATTTATTAAAGGAGCTTTTATGCCATCATTTCAATCACTCACAGAAGCCTGTCAGGATGAATGGAACCGCTATATTCAGCATGATTTTATCCGCCAGCTGGGTAAAGGAATATTGGATAAATCGTGTTTTCAGCATTATTTAAAACAGGATTATCTTTTTCTAATTCAGTTTGCGCGTGCATGGGGACTCGCGGTTTATAAAAGCCATGATGTATTTGAAATACGCAAGGCATTAGCAGGTCTCAAGGCTATTATGGATACTGAGCTGGAATTACATACACAGTATTGTAAGGAGTGGGGCATCAGTGAACAGGAGCTTACTACTCTGCCCGAAGCCAAAGCAAATATTGCATATTCACGCTATATACTTGATGCCGGACAACAGGGTGAATTACTGGATTTACATGTTGCACTGGCACCATGCTTAATCGGATATGGAATTATTGCCTGCTGGCTTAAAGATCAGCCATGGTATCAAACAATTAATAACCCTTATCAAAGCTGGGTAGAAATGTACGCAAATGATGAATTTCAGATTGCTATGCAGGAAGAAATTGACTGGATTAATCAGCGTTTAGCTGATATTGATTCACAGCGCTTTCAGCAGCTGATCAAAATTTTTACTAAAGCGACGCAATTAGAAGCTGATTTCTGGCAAATGGGGCTGGATAAAAGCTACTAAATATTTTATATACATGACTTTCCCGTCAGGATAACTGATGGGAAAGTTTAATAATATTCATACAGAATATTATTTCTATTTAAATAAATTTAAATTTTAAAACAACACTAGAAATTGTATGATTGTTTATTCTCTATAAAAAATTGTTTATTTAAAACTCTGCTTCAACATTTATATTAATCAGATTTCCAATTAATCAAAACGCAGTACATCTGAAATTGAAATTTTCTGCTTTGTAATATTCCGGACAAAATTAATCAATAATGGGGCGGAATTTCATTAGCCGGATTAAATGGTTCGTTACCATTTTCTATCTTGTCTGGCAGGCGCTGGTAAAGCAGACGCAGTTGTGCCTGCTGTAAATCCAGAGTTTGCTGAATTCGTGCTATGGTATCACTCAGGCTCTGGATAGTTTCTGCCTGTAGTGCACTTTCAATTTCCAGCTCTTCGATTCGGTGTTGTAATGCTTCCAGTATTTCAGGCATGTTGTTATCCATTGTTTGATTATTTAATCTTTACCGGCAAAGATAATCTAATTTTGATTATTTGTAATAAAAAAACCTGAGCAATAAACTGCTCAGGTTTTTTAAACCAGTAAGAAATAATTATTTCAGTTTGGTTTCTTTGTACAGTACATGTTTACGCACTACCGGATCGAATTTTTTGATTTCAAATTTACCGGACATGGTACGTTTATTTTTGGTAGTGGTATAAAAGTGACCAGTACCAGCAGAAGATTCCAGTTTAATTTTGTCGCGCATTGCTCTATCCTTAAATCACAATATGATTAAGCTTCACCGCGAGCGCGCAGGTCGGCCAATACTACATCGATACCTACCTTGTCGATTGTACGCAAGGCGGCGTTAGAAACGCGCAGGCGTACCCAACGGTTTTCACTTTCAACCCAGAAACGACGTGATTGCAGATTAGGCAAGAAACGGCGTTTGGTTTTATTGTTGGCGTGTGACACGTTGTTGCCACTCATCGGGCGCTTACCGGTCACTTTACATACACGTGCCATGGTTAACTCCAAACTTCTAATAATTTTGTAAAACGCGATTTATACCATGAAAAGCGGAATCTATTCAAGGGTTAAATCATTTTGTATGACATGAACAGCTGAAAATGTTGCTGTTGAATCAGGCAAACTGTAGTAAGTACAGATCTGATACAGGCTGATTACCGGTTCAGGTTACTGCCTGTACTGCATTTTCAGTAAGCTGCTTATGTCGTCAGACGGATGGCAGAGTAATACTGCCATCCGGATTTCAGACAATTACCGCACCGTGGTTGTGGTAGTAGTTGTCGTGGTAACGCTAGTGTTTTCTGCAGGGGTGACCGTTTGCTGATTCAGGCCGCCACCCAGTGCTTTATAAAGATCGGCACGGTTTTCCAGCAGAGTCTGTTGTGTATTGAGTAATGCCTGCTGTGCTGCATAACTGTCACGTTCTGCGTCCAGCTGTTCCAGTGAGCTGGCTATACCGTGTTTATACCGTAACTGCGTGAGCTTGTAGCGATTAGTTTGTGCCTGTTCACCACGTGATTTAGCCTCATACTGCTTTTTAAGGGAATCACGTGCCACCAGTGCATCGGCCACATCACGGAAAGCAGCCTGTACAGTTTGCTCATACTGGGCTACAGCAATGTTTTTACGCGCTGTTGCCAGATCCAGATTACCTTTGTTTTGCCCCCATGTGAAAATCGGCAGGGTAATCTGTGGCGTAAAGCTCCATGTACGGTTCGGACCATTGAAGAGATGACCAATATCGTTGCTGCCGGAACCAATACTGCCGGTCAGGCTGATGCGCGGGAAAAATGCTGCCCGTGCCGCACCGATGTTGGCATTAGCAGATTTAAGCGCAAACTCAGCTGCACGTACATCCGGCCGCTGATACAGGATGGTCGACGGCAAGCCGGCCGGCAGCTCCACATTCACAAACTGGCGGCTCAGTGGTGCTGCTGCCGGTAAATCGTCCGGCAATGGTTTACCCACCAGCAAAGTTAAGGCATTGTGCGCCTGTTCACGCGCCTGTTTAGCCGCAGCATAATCGGCACGGGCTGTTTCGATTTGTGCTTCTGCTACATCTACCTGTACCTGTGAAATCACACCGGATTTGAATTGCAGATCAGTCAGACGCTTGCTTTCTTCACGCGATTTTAATACACGGCTGGATAAATCCATTTGTGCCTGAGCAATACGCTCAGCAAAGTAGGCTTTGGCCACGCTGGCAATCAGGCTGATCTGGGTAGAGTCGCGCACCTGCTTTTGCTGGAAATACTGATTCAGAGCTGCATCAGACAGGCTTTTAACCCGTCCGAATAAATCCAGCTCAAATGCGGTTACACCTAAACCGACATTATATGATTCTGCAATATAGCTGGTTTGCTGACCCGCAGCATCGCGCATAGCGCTCAAGTCCTGCGCAACACGCGAACGTCCGCCATTACCTGTCGCACCTAATGCAGGCAGGCGGTCTGCACGCTGAATAGCATACTGAGCCCGAACCGCTTCCACGTTTAATGCGGCCACACGCAAATCACGGTTATTAATTAAAGCCAGATTGATAATCTGTTTCAAACGCTCATCAGCGAAGTAGTCCTGCCAGCCGAGATTGGCGGCAGCCACTGAACCGGCATACCGGTCATTGGCTGCTGCACCTGGAAAGGTTTCTGCCAGCTCTACTTTCGGCTGATGATAGCGGGGTGCCATCGAACAGGCAGACACTACTCCGGCAACTAATACAGCCAGCAGAGTAGGTTTCACTATGTGTTTCATGCTTTATCCTCTTTGTCTGTCTGATTGGCAGACTGCACACTGACACTGCCATCACTGTTTACTGTCATCGGCAGATTTTTGTCATTGTCAGGAGTACCGCCATTTTTGTCGTTCTTTTTCCTGCTGAACAGACTGCGTACAGTTGAATAGAATACAGGTACAAAGAACAGAGCCAGACAGGTACCCACTAACATTCCCCACAATACGCTGGTACCAATGGCTCGCTGACTCGCAGAAGAGGCACCACTGGCAAAGTACAGAGGCACTACACCCATAATGAACGCAATGGATGTCATCAGAATCGGACGGAAACGCAGGTGAGCGGCAGCCAGTGCAGCTTCAAGCGGACTTTTACCCTGCTCTTGCAACTCCTTGGCAAACTCCACAATCAGAATGGCGTTTTTAGCACTCAGACCAATTACGGTAATTAACCCCACCTGAAAATAAACGTCGTTCTCCATACCGCGCATCCATGTACCCAGCACGACACCAAGCAGACCCAGCGGTACTACCAGCATTACGGATAATGGAATTGTCCAGCTTTCATACAGTGCGGCCAGACACAGGAATACAGCCAGCAGTGAGAACATATAGAGGATGGTAGACTGGTTACCCGCATCTTTTTCCTCTTTAGACAGACCTGTCCACTCATAACCAAAACCATCCGGCAGCTTGCTGGCAATTTTTTCCATTTCATTCATGGCATCACCAGTACTGTATCCCGGAGCAGCATTACCGGTAATCGCCATAGCGGTATAGCCATTGTAGCGGACAGTTTGTGCCGGGCCGGTAATCCAGCGTGTCTTCATGATGCCGGATAATGGTACTGGCTGTCCCTGTGCATTATTAACGGTAAGCTTGCTCAGGTCTTCAGGTGTCATACGGGAAGCCACATCTGCCTGTACAATTACGCGCTGCATACGTCCTTTATTCGGGAAGTCGTTAACGTAGTTGGAACCCAGAGCAGTACTTAATACAGTTGAAATATCACCGAATGACACGCCTTGTGCATTAGCAGCATCGCGGTCGATATCAATCTGCAATTGCGGTTCATCTTCCATGCCGTCTGGACGTACCTGTGTCAGCACTTTACTTTCACGCGCCATACCCAGCAGCTGATTACGCGCGGCCAGTAACGCCTCATGACCTTTACCGCCACGGTCTTGCAGCCGGAAGCTAAAGCCGGTACTGGTACCCAGTTCAGGAATGGATGGCGGTACCAGAGCAAAGATATAACCATCACGTACTGAACCCATCATAGCACCGGTAATACGGTTAGCCAGTGAATTGGCACTGTGTTCCGCACCGCTACGTTCTGACCAGTCTTTCAATACAAGGAAGCTCAGACCAACGTTCTGCCCCTGACCGGTCATACTGAAGCCCAGTACGGATACCATGTTTTTCACTTCAGGCTGATGAAGAGTGAATTCTTCCATCTTCTTGAAAGTATCCAGGGTACGATGCTGAGTCGCGCCCGGCGGCAACTGAATCAAAGCAATGGAATAACCCTGATCTTCCTCCGGCAGGAATGAAGTCGGCAGACGTACCATTACTAATAACGCACAAGCTGTGATAGCAGCATAGATGATGAACATACGTACGCTGCGATGCAGTACATAAGCCACTTTGGATTCGTATTTTTTGGCACCGCTGGTAAATTTGCGGTTAAACCAGCCATAAAAACCCTTTTTCTCCGCTTCATGTTCGTTAACTGGTTTAAGCAAAGTAGCACACAAGGCCGGTGTCAGCGACAATGCCAGAAAAGCAGAGAAGAAAATGGCTACCGACATCACAATAGAGAACTGACGGTAAATATTACCAGTAGAACCGGAGAAGAACGCCATCGGGATAAATACGGTAATCAGTACCACTGTAATACCGACTACAGCGCCGGAAATCTGCCCCATAGCCTTTTCTGTAGCAGGCTTTGGCGGCAAATGTTCATCGGCCATGATACGTTCTACGTTTTCCACCACCACAATGGCATCATCGACCACAATACCGATTACCAGCACCATGGCAAACATGGTCAGTACGTTAATCGACAGACCGGCAAAGTACATAATGGTAAAAGCACCCAGCAAAGCAATCGGTACCACAATCGTCGGAATCAGGGTATAGCGAATGTTTTGCAGGAATACCAGCATAACAAGGAATACCAGTACAATCGCTTCTACCAGAGTATGTACCACTTTTTCAATGGAAATACTAACGAAAGTGGAGCTGTCATATGGTGCAGACCAGCTCATGCCGGCAGGGAAATATTTTTGCAAATCGGCCAGCTTAGCCTTAACTGCATTGGCTGTAGCCAGTGCGTTACCTTTAGTCGTCAGCTGAATACCTGCACCCACCACGTCTTTACCATTCAAACGGGCACCAGTAGAGTAATCCTGTTTACCCAGCTCTACACGAGCAACATCTTTCAGACGTACCAGTGAACCATCGGTATTGGCTTTAACAATAATGTTTTCAAACTGTTCAACTGTTTTCAGCTGACCGGGCACAATGATAGTCGCTGTAGTCTGAATATTGTCAGGTGAAGGCAAAGCGCCCAGACTACCTGCAGAAATCTGCTGGTTCTGTGCAGCTACTGCGGCATTAACTGCTGCCGGGGTCAGATTAACACTGCGCAGCTTGTCTGAATCCAGCCAGACACGAATGGCGCGTTCAGAACTGAACACCATTACATTACCTACACCGTCAATACGCTGTAATTCCGGCTGAATGTTACGTACCACATAGTCTGCCATATCTGCGGGGGTCAGATTAGGATTATCACTGGTATACATGGTTACCATCAGGAAGTTACTCCGTGATTTGGCAATCTGCACACCAGTCTGTTTTACCATTGCCGGCAAACGCGGTTCTGCCCGAGAAAGCGCATTCTGCACATTCATCTGTGCAATATCATCATCGGTACCCGGGTAGAAGGTCAGGGTTAATGTACCTGTACCGTTGGATAACGATTTTGCTTCCATGTAATCCAGATTGTCCAGACCGTTCATTTCACGTTCAATACGTGACAATACGGTATCTTCAATGGTCTGGGCATCAGCACCCGGATAGGAAATAGTCAGGCTGATGGAAGGAGGAGCTACTGTCGGATACTGGGCAACAGGCAGCTTGGTAATACACACTATACCGGCAATGATGATGAACAGCGCCACCACCCATGCAAAAATCGGTCGGTTAATAAAAAATCGTGACATATTACAGATTCCTTACTGAGCCTGAGAGGCAGATGCCGCAGAAGCTTTAGGTGCAGATGCAGAAGCAGCCTTAGCCTGAGGCGCAGGCGCACCATTAGCAGGTGCAGGTTTCCACGGCTGAGTCTGTACTTTCTTCGCACCGGTTAACTGCACCAGTGCCAGACCATCCATTGCTACTTTATCACCCGCACGCAAACCTCCGCTGATTACCCAGTTTGTGCCCTTTTGCTGTACTACGGTTACATTGCGCACAGCCAGACTGCCATCAGCATTAACCACCGTAACCGTATCACCACTGGCACCACGGGTTACTGCCTGCTGCGGCAAGACGATGGCATTCTGAATTTCAGCCTGCGGAATCTCTACACGTACAAACTGTCCGGGCAGCAACATATCATCATCATTAGGAATTTCGGCACGTACTTTAACTTCACCGGTACCTTCATCTACAGTCATATCTGTAAACAGTAAACGACCTTTTTGCGGATATTCACTACCGTCATCAAGCTTGATGGCCACTTCGACGGCACCATTGATGGTTTTCATCTTGCCGGCAGCAATATCCTGACGGATCTTCATTGCCTGTGCGGCAGTCTGGGTCAGGTCAACATATAAAGTGTGTGTTTGCTGAATCAGCGCTAACTGAGTAACATCATTCTGGCCGACTAAAGCGCCTTCAGTTACCAGGGCCTTACCAATACGGCCGGAAATCGGAGCACGCACATAGGCATAGCCAACATTAATCTGTGCGCTTTTGATTGCGGCCTGTGCACTGTCAATCTGTGCATGCGCCAGACGCTGTTGTGCGATTGCCTGATCAAATTCCTGTTTACTGATTGCGTTAGCTGCAACCAGCGGACGATAACGGACAATATCGGCATCAGCCTTCGCCGCATTAGCCTGTGCAGTTGCCAGACTGGCACGAGCTGATTGCAAAGAAGCTACATAAGGCGCATTGTCGATCTGAAACAGTGGTTGACCTTCTTTAACATAAGTACCTTCCGTAAACAGACGTTTCAGCAAAATACCAGCTACACGGGCACGTACTTGTGACTCGCGAATCGGCTTCAGACGACCAGTCAGCTCGGTATCTACAGTCACCGTTTCCGGATGTACAGTCAGTACACTGACCATTGGTGCCTGTGGTGCTGGTGCATTGTCTTTCTTACCACATGCAGCTAATGCCAGCGCACTTGCCAGTACTATCGCACTGATGCGCCATTTATCTGCTTTTCGATTCGTTCCCATATTCACCTCAATATGTGCATATATACTTTAAAAAATTAAATAACTTTTTACTCTGTTGTGCTAAAAATATGACACAAATAGCGCTGGTGCCAACACTTAGGGCTGCCGAAATCTAAATATCAGGCAGCCAGCAATGCGACAACAGACGATTAAATAAGAATAGCTTTACGCTGCGCATTATACATGCAACAATGTATGTATACCAGATGCAATAATTTAATACTTAAGTTATTTTAATCAAAAAATCTTGTGCTAATCTGAATTAAATACAGATTTGCCTAATTTAATTTACAGATAAACGGAAATTTATTATGCGCAAGACCAAAGAAGAAGCCCTGCAAACCAAAGAGGCTCTCATGGCTGCTGCACTGGATATCTTTTACCGGCGCGGTGTCAGCCGTGCTTCACTGCAAGAAATTGCCAGCGCAGCCGGCGTGACTCGCGGTGCTTTATACTGGCATTTTAAAAATAAGGAAGACTTATTCGATGCGTTATTCCAACAGGTTTTCAGTAAACTGAGCAGTCAATTGCAGCATGACATTGACACCAGTTCTCCTGACGCATTGAATAATCTGATGCAGGCGCTGAAACACATGTTTCAGCGTATGGCTAGTGATAATAATTATCGTAAATTCTGTCATATCCTGCACTTGAATTGTGAGCATACTGCTGACAACCATGCGATTGTGGCTTTGTTGCAAAAATACCAAAATTTATGGTGGCAGAACCTGTGTGCCGTATTTCATATGTGCTGTCAGCAGCATATTTTACCGGCAAATATCAATATCCGGCAGGCTGCTCTGTATTTTCAGGCTCTGTTTATGGGATTAACCAATTTATGGCTGACTGATCCGGATAATATAGATATTACCAGTATTGCCCCTAATTTTATTAACATTGCCCTCGAATCACTGCACCACAATCCAAATCTTCGCCAGTAAATCATCCATCCTGATTAGAATTGATATTTTACATAAATAAATAGCAGGCAATAACCGAGCTCATTGCCTGCCAGATTTCAATAGAAATAACAAATTATTAATCAATCATCATCACGTACACGTAATAACATCACCGGAATATCAGACTGGCGTAAAACACCTTCAGCCACAGATCCCATTAATATATGCATAAAACCACTGAAGCCGTGAGTCCCCATCACCAGCAAATCAACATTATGTTCCGTCGCTTCCTGAATCAGCATATCAGCTACTTTATCACCGGCACTTTCCAGCACTTCAATTTCATACTGCATACCGGATTCTTCAAGCATTTTTTCTGCCTGCTCTAAACCTTTTTTACCTGCGGCATTAACTGCTTTGCGTACTTCTTCAGAGGGCAGTGCACCTACACCACCCCAGCTAAACTGCGCCAGATCCACTACATTGACTACCCGTAGAACCGCATTACATAACTTGGCCAGCATTATTGCTTCCTGCAAGGCTCGCATAGCAGCTGCACTTTCATCTACCGGTACCATAATTTTGTGATACATCGTTATTCTCCCTGCCCGATAAACCATAACTGCGTTTGTTAATAAACTGAAAAACAACAATACAACCTGAGAAATACTGGCAAAGCTTAGCACAAATTTGCCTGATACAAACACCAGCCGGCTACAGAATACCTCAAAAACTGCTACTATCTAGCCTGAATTCAGTAAGGAAAACCCATGAGCCGTATTCATATCGAACCACCCGAACACTGGCTGTTTCATACCACAATCAAGGTATATATCGGTGACATTAATTATGGCAATCATCTGGCCAATGATGCCGTATTACGCCTGTGCCATGAAGCACGGCTGCGCCTGCTGGCCTCGTTCGGCTTTAGTGAAATGGATATTGGTGGTACCGGTTTGATTATGCTTGATGCTGCTCTGCAATTTCAGGGACAAAGCTTCTATGGTGATGAATTAAACTTTGATTTGGGTATATCTGAACTAAGCAACACCGGTTTCAGTATTTTGTACCGTATAACCCGTGTCAACGATGGTGCTGCTATTGCCATGGTAAAAACCGGTATGGCTTTTTTTAATTATGAACGCCAGCGTATCAGTCGTACACCTGAGGCTTTTCGTCATCTCATTGCACAGAGTAATTAAATGCAGACTACTTCATCCCCCAACTGGATACTCTGGAATGAATTTTTTCAGCACTTACAGCAGCGTGGTCTGTCTGCTTTAACCTGCACTGCCTACACTCGTGACCTGATTCAGCTCATCCGGCTTCTGCCCGATAATCTTACTGCTGAAAGCATTACACGGTTGCATCTGGTCGGTGCATTGAAAAAACTTAGCGGGATGGGTGATAAGCCTGCCTCACTGGCTCGTAAGCTTAGTACGTGGCGAGCCTATTTTAATTTCCTGCAACGTCAGGGAAAAATTGAAACTAACCCAACTAACAACATTAAAGCTCCTAAAGCGGGGGCACGTCTGCCAAAAGCCGTTCCAGCAGAAAAACTAAATCACACTTTTGACCAGCCCACAGCCGAAGATACACTATCACTGCGCGATCAGGCTATTTTCGAATTGCTGTATGGCAGTGGTTTACGCCTGAGCGAACTTGTGCAGCTGGACTTGCATCACCTAATGCTGAATGAAAACTGGGTTCATGTTAGTGGCAAGGGGAACAAACAGCGTCAGGTTCCTTTGGGTCAGAAAAGTATTGATGCTTTACAGCGTTACCTACCCCGCCGTTATGCCATTGCGGGAGAAAATGCCGTTTTTACCAGTCAGCGCGGCACACGTCTGAGTGCGCGTCAAATTCAAAACCGTTTAAATGTCTGGTCAATTACTCATGGCAGCGACCGCCATTTGTCACCGCATATGCTGCGGCATAGTTTTGCCAGCCATGTTTTACAAAATGCTCATGATATCCGCGCCGTACAGGAACTGCTTGGGCATAAATCCATCAGCACTACCCAGCAATACACTAAGCTGGATTTCAATCATCTGGCACAAATTTATGACAGTACTCATCCGCGTGCCAAACGTCGTAACAAATAGCCGTTTTAACTCTGAATCTGTTTATGCTTAATCAAACACAATCCATGATTGCCAGTATCGTTTTGCTTAATCTTCTGGGACAGCTATCTCCGGGGCCAGATATGCTGCTTATCAGCAAAACCGCACTGAATTACTCACGCTGGGCTGCATTTTGCGTAGCACTTGGCATTACTACAGGCGTGGCTTTCTGGTTATTACTGACTATTGAAGGTTATAGCGCCCTATTGCAGCAGCTGCCCTGGTTACAGAATATCCTGATGCTGGCTGGTGGTTCATACTTAATCTATTGCGGCTACCAGATGCTGCGTACAGTTATACCCAAAAATAATTCCATTACTGCGCCAATACAGGAAAAATATTTTTTCTGGAAAGGTCTGATTACCAATTTGTCCAATCCGAAAATCATTTTTTATCTGGGCAGCGTTATGTCCATGGCTATGGCTAATGTACATAAACCCACATTAAAATATGAGATTATGCTTATTTTACTGGTACAGGTTTTACTGACCTTATGCTTAATGATATGGCTGTTTTCCTTACCCATAATTAAACGCAATTATTTGCACTGGAGTCTGGCTATCGACCGCATTGGCGGCTGTGCATTCATCTGCTTTGGCTGCTGGTTATATATTCAGATTATCACCAGTCTGCTTTATCATTAACTGATAAATAAAAAGGACAGATAAATCATCTGTCCTAATTTTTTACTACCATAATTTATTTTACCCAGCGCACAATAATTCTACTGGCTAAATCCATCATGATAAAATGTCGCCAGCAGTACCATAGTTACCCGATGTGTAATCACCAATTTCCGCACAAATTCATTTTCTGGCGCAGTGCTGACATCTCCGTAATTGAGTACCCTAAAATATATTCCCTGAGGCACATAAACCTCAAAACGTGAATAACGCAAACCAGCCAGCATAAAATTGCATTTTTGCTGAAAAAAGCAGCCTAACTTTTCATAATGTGAAGCATCTGCCAGATAAACAGCAATAGCATATAGTACAGGCGTATGGATACCAAATACATCAAACTGATGAACCTTGCGAAACGCTGTCATCAATACAGCAGCTGTTACACAATAGCCTATTTTCCAGCCAGTTGCATGTAACAACTTAGCAAACAACCGATAACCAAAGTTCGTTTACGTAATAACGGGTGATTTAACAATATCTGCGGGCGGGGTAATACACAAAGGCATTATTACCAGTGCCCATCTCTGCCAACGCATTCTTATATAATCATTTATCCTGCTCAATTGAACGTAATTGATCGGCTCCTTCAAGCATTTTTCCATATGATAATTTATCTTCAATAAGAATTTATTTGAATTGTTAGCCACATAAGTAAAAATGAGACTGTATTTATTTTTTTATTCTAAATAAAGAGACATATGAATAAACAAACATAATAGAGAGTACACTAAAAGTAATACCCCATAATTTTTGATAGGTAGAAATATTCTCTAAAGGCGAAATCTTTGCTTCTAATAACATTAAAGAACATGCTGACCCAATAATAATTCCTCCATTTTGAAAAAGCCTTAATAAGCCTCCAATCGTTGATTGTTTATCTTTTTTTTGATCCATCGCTATCTGAATTAATGAACCTTGAAACAGTCCGCCACCTAAACCGTAGCACAAAGCAGCTATAACATAATTAAAAATTGAAATATTAAAACTCACAAAAAAAAGCAAGGCAAAAGCAAATAGCATAAGCGGTAAAGCATAAATTAGTATAATTTTATTACAACTTGAATTTATTACTTTTCTGCCAAACACACTTAAAATAACGCCAATGGGTGCGGCAGTACAGATTAATCCTATATAATCGATTGGATAATCAGCTTCTCTAATAAACATGAGAGGTGACGCTGAAAAAATGATGCCCGCTGTTAACCCAAATACCAAACTGCCAATTGAAATGTATCTAATTGACGAGATTAATAATAATTTGACAGGAAAAAAAGGATTGGAGCATTTTGACTCTATCCTCAAAAAAATAAAAAAAATGATTAAAGTAGAAATACCAATAAAATTTTTTTCAATCAATAACAGATTTAAATTATCAGAATAAATAAGAGAAACACAAGCCACTAACATCATAAAAAAAAGTATCATTCCTTTTAAATCAAAAGTCTCTCTTTTTAGTGTGTTTACTGCTTTAGTTATTTTTAAACTAAAAAAACATCCCACAATACACAATGGAACATTAATTAGAAACAAAAATTGCCATCCCCATAATTTTAAAATAACACCGCCGAAAGAAGGCCCTAAAATTGGTCCTAAACTTATCGCCAACATTATGAAAGAATTTAACCTTATTTTCTGTTTACTTGATTGTAAACCAGCCAGCCCCAAGCAATTTGCCTGCAATAGCGCGGCACCAATTCCTTGTCCGCATCTTGCTATAATAAGCTGATTGGCAGACTCAGAAAAACCAGCTATCAATGAGGTTAGACCAAAAAGCACGAAACCTGCTATTAACGCTATTTTTTGCCCCCAAAAGTCACCAAGCCAACCGCCAGGAACAAGAAAAATAATTAAAAATAATAAATATAAAGTAACAGATAATCCAATATATTCCAAAGAAACGCCAAAGTCGATGGAAAATGTATTCAGTGCTAAGTTTATAATACCGGTATCCAGTGTTGATAAGAATAATCCTAAACAACATGTAATATAAATAGAATATATTGGTTTAGAACTATCTACTACTTTAGTCATTTATAGTCCCCGTCTTAATTTGATTACACCATTAGCTAATTGCCTACAGAAGAAAGTAATTTCACCCTCAACCAACCATCAAAAGTTGCAATAATAAAATATCCATTTTTCATATTTACTCAAATATTTTCTCTCTTGTTTTTATTGGTGAAAATATCTGATTAATTTATTTACTTTTCAGGAATAATGTTTAAAAAGAAATTTAAACAAATTAGCTAAAAAGCGTATATTAATTCGCTGTGCTTAATTAATTTCAAATTGAATAATAAAAAATCATAGATTTTTCATGGAGATTCTAAAGAGTGAATAAATTACATTGTAAGGATTTAATACGATTTTCAGACGCAATGTCTGATTTCAGTAGAGTTATAATTATCACTGAATTAATGAATGGCAGAGCTCTTTCAGCCTCATGGTTAGCAAATCGACTGAATCTGTCGCCACAGGCTACGCGTTTTCATTTAAAAAAACTAGAAGATATTGATCTTATCCATCATAGGGCGTGTGGTAAACACCATTACTATGAAATAAAAAATCAAGATACCGCAATGTTTATTGAATCAACTTTTAATATTATTCCCCCGAAAGAGTGTTTATTTTTATCCAATACTAACACTAAAGAAAAATTTAAAGAGGCAAGAACATGTTATAAACATCTAGCCGGTTCATGGTCTGTTGCACTTACGCAGTCATTTATTAATAATGAATTTATTGTTATACAAGATAATTTTTTTATAGTTCCTGAACATGGTAAAAATTTTTTTAAAGGACATAAGCTATTACTCAACGCTTCTAATACAGCTAGTGTTGGAAAGCGCTGTATAGATTTTACTGAGCATAGGGATCATATTGGTGGTCCATTAGGGACTTTATTGCTTCAATCAATGCTACAACAAGAATGGTTTAAACAAAATGATAATAATCGTGAATTGACAATTACGCCAAAAGGTAGAAAAAACTTAAATGTATTATTAATTGATAAATAGAGATTTACAATAAAAATTAACTTTTTGATGATAAAATAATTATATATGTTTAGCATGATGTCAATTCTGGATTAACTGATTCTAAGCAATTTTTAGCTCAAATAAGAGCTTAAGCAGATCATGCTTTAATTGAAAATGATTGCTATCATATCCAGATAAATCAACAATTAGAAGGGGGGCTTTAATTATTATGAAAAAAACATTATTTATATTTTTCTGCTTAATATTTTTTTCTTTCCACATGGCTTTAGCAGGACAAAATAATTTAATACTATTCGAGAAAAAAACAAAAATTATTTTTGACAAAGATATAGTTATATTAGTCACTCCCAGTGAAAATACAATTAATAAGTTAAAAACTACTATGGGTGATGATTTCTATATTATGGCCGATGACGCTAATTATTACTCCTTCTTAGTTTTTAATTACCTTAAATCTATTAATAAACCATATTTAATAAAGAACGATGAAGCTATTTTTTATTTTCAAAAAAATGGCGTACTACACAAAATACAAAATAATAATTCCCATCTCCATTGGTGGGCATTGTTATATAAGCATAACGAAGGAAAATACAAAATTGTAGCTTTAATTGATTTTGAAGATGAATATAAAAAATTCATATCAGATGGAGATACTTATTCAAAAGATGAATGGATTTTTAATAGTAAAATTAGCGATATACAAAAATACTTTTTGAGGTTCTGCATCAGACTAATTTTACTAATCTAAAGAGTTCTACATATACTACGTTTACCATTTAACAGTAAGTACTGTCGCAAACTTGATTTATATATTTTATTTGATAGCAAATTAATAGATGTTTTTTATATAACACCATCACAAATTGCAGTTCCTATTGATGGTAATTTAAAATTTAGATTCAACATGATTTAAACCAGAAATAGAATACCATATAAAAAAATATTTAATATATTAATATATATATCAGATTCTAACAACAAAAATACTACCCAACTTTACCAAATAAGACTAAACTAAAAAATAATAAACCCATATGAACCGCATCATGAGAAAAAATATTTTAGCTTTATGTCTTAGCCTTGGTCTGGCTACCTCAGCCATGGCAGAACAAACCCACTGGGGTTATCAAGGTGATAACGCACCGGAAAACTGGGGTAACCTGCCTGATGCACAAACTTGTGCATCAGGCAAAACTCAATCTCCTATTGATATTTTTGACAGCAAAAACAATAAGCAATTACCGGCACTGAAATTTAATTATCAACATGCCGATATTAAGCAAATTATTGATAATGGTCATTCACTCCAGTTTAACTTTGATGCAAACAGCACATTTAGCTACGAAAACAAAACATACAAACTGGTTCAGTTTCATGCTCATGAACCGGCTGAGCACACGATTAATGGTGTCCGCTATCCGCTGGAATTACATTTTGTTCATCAGGCTGCTGATCACAGTAATCTTGTCATTGCCGTATTTGTACAGGAAGGCAAAGAAAATTCCTACTTTGAAAAATTATCCGTATTTAAACAACTTGCCAAAAATAGCAGTGAAAATACCGATATATTATTCAACCCTGAACACATTTATCCGAAAAATCACAGCTACTATCGCTATACCGGTTCACTGACCACTCCGCCATGCAGTGAACCGGTAACGTGGATATTATTCCGCCAGCCGATTACCTTATCCAAGGATGAAATCGAAGAAATTTCTCATTATCTGCCGAAAAATAACAACCGGCCGGTTCAGCCCCTCAATAACCGCATTATTGAAAACAACTAAGCCAGAATTGCTCAACAAAAGGTCAGAAGAGCATCAGCCGTCTGACCTTTTATTAAATCTAACAGCCTAAATGTTTTTAATCCTGCATTTATAAAACAAAATTACATCAGCTAAATTTAAGCAATACTGGAAAAACTATTATCCATGTATGCTTAATGTTATTCTCAGTTTTATAAGCTTCAATCTCTTCATCCGTTTTTTCTCAGTTCACCTCTGCTAATCAGCTCATTTTCAATTTATTTCAGCATTACCAGTTATTCTAATTACAACATTTTTATATTTTTACAACTGAATTATCCACGGATTAAGTTCGAATACTTCATAAATTCATATCTAAGTGAAAAATAATATGAATTATAATTATATCTAGATAAACTCATATCCTATATTTTGCTATTAGCCTAATTTTAGGCTCCACTATCCAAATACAAATAAGCATCTGAGAAGTAAAAAATGATATGCTACTCATATTCAAAACAATATCCAAAAATTTATCTTTTCAACCAGTCTATACTAAGGAAAAATAATGCACATCTCTATTATTCTATATCCTGATTTCGAAACCCTTGATGTTTTTGGACCCGTAGAAATATTTGGAAAAGTTCCAGACTGGAAAATGCAGTTTTATTCCCGTGATGGTGGCCTAATAAGCAATCGAGATGGTGTACAGATTGCTACCGAAAGTTTTAACACGATGCCGCAGTCCGAAATCGATACGCTTTTCATTCCTGGTGGAACAGGAGCCAGAACACTTATCCTTGAAGCTGACTATATCAACCAGCTAAAGCAACTAGCACAAAAAAGCCGGTATGTATTAACAGTATGTACGGGTAGTGCCCTGCTGGCTAAATCGGGATTACTTGATGGAAAACGAGCAACATCCAATAAACTCTCTTTCGAATGGGTAAAAACTTCATCGTTACGAACCCAATGGATAGAAAAAGCCAGATGGGTTACAGATGGGAAATATTACACATCTTCAGGTATTAGTGCAGGTATGGATATGGCCTTAGCCTTTGTGCAAGACAGGGCAGGAGAAACCGTTGCCCGACAAATCGCAACTAGAATCGAATATCGCTGGCAGCAAGACAGCCAGCAAGATGAATTCTGTCTGAAATAAATTTTATTGTTATAAAAATTAACCCGGAAAAAATTATGCTGTTAGATGAGCAACAAAAAATAGGACTGTTTTTTGTAGTATTGTATTCTGTCTTTTTTATCATATTTATGGAAATACACTTAATGTCCGGTGTTATTTCCGGATTACTCACCTATACCCTCACACAGAAACTTGAAGATTTTCTGGCAAAAAAAATGCATCGCTGGGGCAATAAAGCCAAACTATTTTCCGTATTATTACTTTCATTGCTCATCATGGCAATACTCATTAGCGGCTTTGGTTACCTGATTAGCTGGGTAATCAGCGTAGCCAAAGATCCGCAACAAACCCTTACACATATTCAAAGCTTATTTAACAGCATTGCCAGCTCACTGCCCAAAGAACTAAATAAATATATTCCTGATAATCTGATTGAATTGCGAACCAATGCACTAAACTTTATCAAAGAACATGTTCTATATCTTCAGTCAGTAATTAAACAATTATTTCATTCATTGTTAATCATCATCATTGGTATGATTATCGGTTTGATTGCCGGCTATCAGCAAAACAAACGCAATATCATTGAAACCCATTCTTCATCGACAATTTATATGCAGGCGCTCAAAGAGGGGTTAAATCGTCTGGTACTGGTATTTCAATATGTTGCCTTCTCACAGGTAATGATATCCTTTTTTAATACTATCTTGACCGCTATTTTCCTGCTTATCATATTACCTTTATTCGGTATTCATCTGCCTTTCAGCAAAAGCCTAATACTGGCTACTTTCGTTCTTGGACTGATCCCCATTATTGGCAACCTGATAGTTAATACTGTTATGTGTCTGGTTGCATTTACTATTTCCTTCTGGATGGCAGTAATTGTTCTGTTGTATCTAATTATCATTCATAAAATCGAATATATACTCAATGCCAAAATAATTGGTAATAAAATCCACGCCGGCATTTGCGAACTGCTGATTGCAATGGTATTGTCTGAAAGCTTATTTGGCGTAATCGGATTGATTTTTGCCCCTATCTTTTATGCTTTCCTGAAATTGTCTTTAAAACAACTCAAAATCATTTAATCTGATTTCGTATATCAATAAAAAGGCCATGAACAATGGCCTTTTATCATTTAATTCTTATACCACTCCACATCCGGTAACAAAATTGTCAGTATTCCAAATAATGGCAGAAAAGAACAGAATTTAAAAATGAATTGTAAGCTGGTTTTATCGGCCACATATCCTAAAACTGCCGCTGTAATTCCGCTCATTCCAAACATAAAACCAAAAAACAGACTGGCAATTATGCCAACTCGCCAGAGAATCAACTCCTGAGATAAACCACTATCGCCCAAAAACGAACAGTGTCTGCGAATTCCGCAGTCAGAGCACATCCGCTCACTAAACCTCTCCAACGCCGCCGCCATCGTCCTCTACGAAGCACTGC